>CALEIO010000001.1 GCA_937875885.1 uncultured Clostridia bacterium
GATATCTACACCAACTGCAACCTTTTCTCCGAAAAGTGAAATTGCCTCTTTAAGGAATTCCTCGTCCTTAACTGCGGCAGTGCCCAGGATGATGCGGTCAACACCGCTTTCAATGTAAGCTTTTGCAGTTTCGATGGTGCGGATTCCACCGCCAACTTCTGTGAAAAGATTTGTATTTTCAACAATTGACTTGATTGTATCAAGGTTACCGGGAGTGCCGTCCTTTGCACCTTCCAGGTCTACAAGGTGCAGAAACTTTGCACCCAGAGATTCAAATTTACGAGCAACCTCCAGGGGCTCGTTGCTGTACACGGTCATCTGGTTGTAGTCGCCCTTGAAAAGGCGCACAGCCTTTGCTCCGTATAAATCTATTGCAGGAAAAATATTCATAATACCCTCGCTGTTATGTATTGATTATTTGCAGAGTCTGCAGAAAGAACGAAGAATCTTCATTCCTACATTTCCGCTTTTTTCGGGATGAAACTGGCATCCGTACACGTTACCCTTGCACACTGCCGCTGTAAGCTCTTTGCCGTATTCTGTGGTAGCTGCCAGAGAATCTTCGCAGTTCTGTGCATAGTAGGAATGAACGAAATATACACAATCGTCCTTTTCAAGGTACTCAAAGAGGGGACAAGCATCGTTTGTGATGTGCAGAGCATTCCAGCCGATGTGGGGAATCTTCAGTTCTTCGGGGATTGAGCCCTGCATAGGCACAACCTGACCCTTGAGAAGTCCAAGACCCTCGTGTTCGCCGTATTCATAGCTTTTTTCAAAAAGAAGCTGCATACCAAGGCAGATTCCCATCAGGGGTTTGCCGTTGTCGGCCTGCTCTTTTACGAATTCATCCAGACCGTTTTCACGGAGTTTAGCAATGGCGTCTTCAAAAGCACCAACACCGGGAAGAATAAGGCCCTGAGCTTTCTGAAGCTCCTCTTTGTCGCCGGATACAAAAACCTCTTCACCTATTGCTTCGAATGAGGAGCGCAGAGAAAAGAGATTTCCTACACCGTAGTCAATAATACCTATCATCAGAGCACTCCCTTTGTAGAAGGAATTTCATCGCCCAGAGCAGGGTCGATGGCAACTGCACCCTTAAGGCTGCGTGCCAGAGATTTGAAGATACCCTCTGCAATGTGGTGAGAGTTGCTTCCTGCAAGTTTCTTAACGTGCAGACTCATAGGGCAGTTTCTGACAAATGCCTGAAGGAATTCCTCCACAAGCTCTGTGTCGAATGTGCCGATTTTCTCTGTGGGATAGGTTACATCATAGCACAGGCAGCTTCTGCCTGAAATGTCTATTGCAGTAAGGATAAGAGCTTCGTCCATAGGAAGCATAGTGCTTGCATAGCGGCAGATGCCTTTCTTTGCGCCCAGAGCATCGTAGAATGCTGTGCCAAGGCAGATGCCGATATCTTCTGCGGAGTGGTGGTCGTCAACCTGTGTGTCACCCGTGCAGGTTATGTTAAGGTCAAATCTTCCGTGAGAAGCAAAGAGTGTGAGCATGTGGTCAAGGAATCCCACACCTGTGTTGATTGTGCTTTTGCCTGTGCCGTCAAGGTTGAGGGTCAGGCTTATGTTTGTCTCCGCAGTTTTGCGGTCAATAACACTTGATCTCATATTTTTTCTCCTTTGAGTATTTCCGCCACTGCAAGGAGCAATTTTTCCATCTGCTCCTGTGTGCCGATTGTGATTCTGTTAAACTGGCAGATTTTTTCTTTTGTGAAATGTCGCACTAGAATGTTTCGTTTTTTGAGCTCTTCGTAGAGTTTGCCACCATCAATATCGGGGCTTTTTGCGAAAAGGAAGTTTGTCTTTGAGGGGAGTACCTCAAAGCCCAACGCTGTGAGTCTTTCTGCGGTGAATTCTCTTACGCGGATAATCTCTGCGCACTTTTCTTTGTAGTAGTCCTCGGCATCTACCGTGGCCTCACCCAGGGTGGTGGTAAGGCGGTTGATGTTGTAGGGATTTGTAGAGAATTTGATGCGCATCAGGTCTTCGATAAGCCCCTTGGCACCGATTGCATAGCCCAGTCTTGCACCTGCCATAGAGCGGGATTTTGAGAATGTGCGCACTGTAAGCAGGTTATCATATTTTTCTGTGAGTCTGTAAGCGGAGTTTCCGCCGAAGTCAACGTAAGCTTCGTCGATAACCACTACAGAATCGGGATTGGTTCTGATGATTTCTTCAATCTCTTCAAGAGGTCTTGAGTCGCCTGTGGGGGCGTTGGGATTGGCAATGACAATGAGTTTATCTTTGCCAAGATAATCTTTGTAGTCAATGGTGAAATCCGCTCTCAAGGGAATCTCTGTGTAAGAAACCCCGTGAAGTTCTGCAAATACTGTGTAGAATCCGTAGGTGATATCGGGGAAGATTGCACCCTTGTGGCCGAATGCCATAAATGCAAAGTTCAGGATATCGTCGGAGCCGTTGGAAAGAAAGATGTTTGCAGGCTCCACATCATAAAGCTTTGCAAGTTTGCTTTTGAGAGTGGAGAGAGTGGGGTCTGAGTAAAGTCTCAGGTTTTCAACATCTGCTTTTCCCAGAATATCCACAACTGCAGGAGCAGGAGGGAAAGGGGATTCGTTGGTGTTAAGTTTTATGTATTCTGTGTCCTTGGGTTGCTCACCGGGAGTGTAAACCTCGAGGGACTTGTACTGTTCTTTCAGGAATCTGCTCATATTAACCCTCTGTTCTGATGGTAACGCTTCTTGCGTGAGCTGTAAGCCCCTCTTTCTCTGCAAAGAAAGCAACCTCGTCGCCTACCTTGTCAAGGGCTTCCTTGGTGTAGTAGGTGTACTGAATCTTCTTTACAAAGTCATCAACGGAAAGGGGACTTGAGAATCTGGCTGTGCCTGAAGTGGGCAGGGTATGGTTTGCACCTGCATAGTAGTCACCCAGAGCCTCGGGACAGTTTCTGCCCATAAAGATTGAGCCTGCATTTTCGATTGAATCGAGGTAGTCGAAGGGATTGTCTACCATAATCTCCAGATGCTCGGGCGCAATCTCGTTGGAAATGGCAATAACATCCTTGATGTTTTCTGCAATGATAATCTTGCCGTTGTTGTCGATGGAAGTTCTTGCGATTTCAGCGCGGAGGAGCAGGGGAATCTGACGCTCAAGCTCTTCGCTTACCGCCTTGGCAAGGTCTTCGCTCTCTGTAACAAGAACAGAACTTGCAAGTTTGTCGTGCTCTGCCTGGGAGAGCAGGTCAGCTGCAACGTGAGCAGGATTGCTCTTGCCGTCAGCAATAACAAGAATCTCGCTGGGACCTGCAATCATATCGATGGAAACCATTCCGAAAACCTGCTTCTTTGCTTCTGCAACAAAAGCATTGCCGGGACCAACGATTTTGTCAACCTTGGGGATGGACTCTGTGCCGTAAGCAAGTGCGGCAACAGCCTGTGCGCCGCCTACCTTGTAGATTTTGTCTACACCTGCAATCTTTGCTGCTGCAAGGATAACAGGGTTGACTTTGCCGTCCTTTGAAGGAGGAGTAACCATAACAATTTCTTTGCAGCCTGCGATTTTTGCGGGGATGCTGTCCATAAGCACTGTGGAGGGGTAAGCGGCTGTGCCACCGGGTACATAAAGACCAACCTTTTCAATAGGTAAAACCTTCTGACCGATTATAACTCCGTCTTTATCGTTGATTATAAAGCTGTTTCTCACCTGGCGGCTGTGAAATTCGTATATATTTTTTGCGGCCCTCTCAAGTATGTCGATAAACTCGAGCTCG
>CALEIO010000002.1 GCA_937875885.1 uncultured Clostridia bacterium
TGGCCAGCATGGCCGCCAGCAGTTCGTCCCGGCTGTGGCTTTCGTACAGACCGATCATATCATAGGCCACCTCGTCCACCACGTGAACGGAGCCGGAGCAAACGTCCAGCACAATGTTGTATCCGCCAAGTTTATACTGATGTATCATATCTGTACCTCAAATAATATAGAATAAAAATGCCGCCTTTTTCAGGCGGCATTTAAGACTGCAATTACTTGCTCTCGTTGTGGTTCTCGCACTCCTGGTTAGCGATACCGCAGCTTGTTTTACATGCGGACTGGCAGGATGTCTGGCACTCGCCGCAGCCGCCGTTCTTTGCGCTTTCGCAGAGATTGCGGGTCTCAATTGTCTTAATATGTTCCATGATAGAAACCTCCATCAAATATTTGTAAAAATTTTATCACGTTTTTTTATTAAAGTCAATAGATATATTGACTTGTAGTGAGTTACTTGTTCTTCTTTTTGAAAATAAAAGAGCGGAAAAGTATCAGGTTCATCACTAAAAAGTAAACTGCAAGGATTATCATTGTAGCAAGAGGCATTTTTGGAGCGATAGGCGCAATAAGCATCAGAGGGAATCCCATTGCAATAGCAGGGAAGTTCTGATATACCATATTGTCAGCTGCGGGGGTTCTGAACTGACCGTCGATTTCTCTGAGCAGAATAACACCTGTACTTGCTGTGCCTGTAAGCATACCGTACATCATAACAAACTGTTCGTTTTCGTAATCTTTGAACAGAAGTCTTGCTACCAGGCGGTTGTACCAGTATGTGGAGAAGAGTCCTGCAACACCCAGAATGAGAAGAATTCCCCAGTAGTCTTTGAGGAAGCTCAGACGGATTGCAGCAATACCTGCCACAACCATAACATCAAAGAAGAAGTTGCTTACTCTTGTCATCAGAAAGTCGTTGATGTACTGTCTGTTAATAATCTTTTTGATTCTCAGCTTGTTTACTACAACTCTTACGATGGTTGCAGAGAGTACACCCAAAAGGAAGTTGAAGCCGTAAACAGTAGCTTTCATACCGGGCAGAAGCAGGCCTAAACCATACATCATAAGGTATGTGAGCAGATAAGCAAAAACAACAAATGCAATCTGAACAGTGAGTTTATCCATACTGCCCTGCATAGGAATTTCGTTGTCACCCTCTACATTCTTTGCTTTTTCTGTAGAGTCATCTGCATAGGTGAGGGTGATTTTGCCTTTTCTTCTGAGGATGTTAAGGTGAACAACACCGCCCAGAGAAGCGCTCAGAAAGCCCAGAGCCGCAATGGTAAGACCGAAAGCCTTGCCACCTGTAAAGCCAAAGTCATTCTCGTAAATGTTGCCGTAGTTCATTGCCTGACCTGTACCCTGACCGAAGCCGAAGGGAAGCAGGACGCCTGAAGCGGGGAAAAAGCTTGTTACAAAAAGTGCAGCAATAAGGGTGATTCCCAGACCTACCATTCCCTGCAAAAGATAAGTGGATACGGTGGTAACACCTGTGTTGAGAATTTCTGTGGTACGTTTTTTTGAAAGCTTGCCCCCTGAGCTTTTGAAGGTAGATGCCACAAAGCCCAGTGCAAGAGCGTGGTATGTAATTGTTTCCAGAGTTTCCATTCCTCTTGAACCGAAGAATGTTGTGTCAAATATTGGGGTGCCTGTAAAACCTTCGTAAACAGATGAGACAATCAGGAGGATTACTCCGCCCAGTACAGAGGTGGGAATAAGGGAATACTTGAGGAATCCCACAGAGCGCTTGATCATATTTGCTACAAGCATACTCAAGAGCAGGGCTGCAATGATGTTTACAAAACCCCATACACTGCTGTCCCAGAAATTTGTTGATTGGACTGCTTGTGTGATGGTTTCTGCACCTGTTGTGATGGTGTTAGAGTCCAAGGAAGTTGTCATCAGCGTTTCCCTCATTTATATTTTTATTTCTGTGATAAATGTTTACGTACTTAAGGGCGTTGAATCGTTTGCTTCCCTTAAGCTGATAAACATTATCATTGTAATATATATTCAGCTTGTTTTTGCCCAGAACAACTACAGAGGATGTATCCTCAAAAGGAATTCCCATTGCAAGACCTTTGTTGTCTGTAATTGTAATCTTGTTGCCGTAAAGCTCTATTCTGCAATTTTTAGCAAGAGCCTTTTTGTTTTTGTACAGGATTACTTTAGAAAGTTTTGCTGTATCTGTGTAGAGAGGTTTGTCTGTGAATTCTCTTGTATCAAGTTTGTTTATAAAGTCACATTGGTAGTTGTACCAATGGGTGGTATGTTCAAAGGGAAAGTCAAATCCTACACCCTCCAGTTTAAGGTTAGATGTGTAACGGATCTGCTTTTTGCATTTTTTACATTCAATGATGTCGTTATGACTTTCAAATTCTGAAAGTCCGCAGTAAGGACACACATACATTGCGCGCTCAAGGTATTCAGCAGATTTTTTGTGAACAAATTCGCTCTCAAGTTCGCAATCGTTCTGATAAAGCTCTTTGCAGATAAGCTCATTAAGGGCTGATTCGGACATATCTTTGTAGTCTTCAGGTTCCATAATTCTGGACACAAAGCCACGCATTTTGCCTTTTCTCACCACATCGCTCCATCTGGGATGGATTCCATATCCGCCCTCTATGCGGTAAAAAGCAAGGGGGAGAGAAAGTTTCTTGATGAGTTTTGCAATTGCAGGATTCATATATACATTCTCGCCTGAATATGTACGGTTCCCTTCGGGCGCAAGAGCAATGCTGCCACCCTCTTTTGCAACGCGCATACAGTTGAGAATTGCGTGAACGTCGGTGGTCTGTTTCTTTATGGGAATCGGAGCAACTAAAAAAGTAAGAAGCTTGGAGATGAATCCGTTTGAAAAAAGATCTTCACTTGCAAGATAATAAACAGTGCTGGAAAATCCCATACCAAGAAAGAACTGATCAAAACCTGTCTGATGATTCATAAGAATAAGAAACTGGCGCTTCTCGCGGATTTTATTTTCTAAACGAAAACCGTATTTGATTCTGCAGTAAGGATAAAGCACAGCGTAAGCTGCATTACGGACAATTCTGTGTCTGAGTTTTATCCATTTTTTCTTTTTTTTCTTTTTTTGTTCGCCCATTTTACCACCCCTCATTCGTGAATATTATAGTGAATCAAAGAAAGATGTTGTCTTGTCAACAATCAATTAATTATACCATATAATAATGATAATTTCTATATTAGTTACAAAATATTCATAAAATAAACAGAAAAAGCCACGCCGGAGCATGGCTTTAGTCAAAGGCAAAACCGAAATAAGATGGTGCGGTGGGGGATGAATCCTCAAAAGACAGATGCATTGCAAAAGGACGTGAGTCACCCTTTGTGCGGAATGTGCCCACTGTGCAGTTGAGTGTTGCAAGGATTTTTGTGCTGTTTTCGGTATTTCCCAGAATTTCTGCACAAATCAGTTTTCCGTTGTCCTTGAATGCAGTAAGAATAAAATCTTCTCCTGCATAAAACTGCGAATAAGCGCCGAGAAAATCCAGATTTTCATTTTCCTGCAAAACAGAATTTTCGGGGAGATATTTTTTGCGGAGCGAGCAGAATTCTTCTTTTGTTATTTCTTTAAGAGGTAGGGTTTTGTCTGCAGTTTCACAGGTGTATTCACATATATAACTGCAGGTTTTGTATCCCATAGTCTCGTAAAACTTAAAGAGAGAGTCACTTCCGGGCACAAGTATTGCACCTGCATATCCCATAGCTTTGAGGAGGTTGTGGGTGTCATTCATAAGAAGATGGCAAAGACCTTTACCCCGATGAGATTTTGCAGTTGCTACTGCATAAATGTATGCTATTTTTTTGCTGTGCCATTGGCAATCAAAAATATACAAAGCGGCAACAGCAATGTTGTTTTCTGTAATGCAGCGGCATCTGTGTTGTGCAAAGGCTTTTGAAAAAAACATATCAAGAAAAGCATCTGTGTCGCCAAAAGCTTCTTTCCAGAGTTGGCGCAAAGAGGTGCTATGTTCAGGTTTTGGATAATCAACAGTCATCTTAAGCCTCCAGAGGAAATGCCATAAACTTCTGAATCAGGTGATGGGGACGATAGCTTTCTTTTGCTTTTCGCAGTCCCTCAAGCCCCATATCCTCTTCACGGTTGAGAAATAACAGCTCGGGATGGTTAGCTTTGAGATACTTTGCAAATTCATTGTTTATTGCGGCGTAGGCACCCTGAATGTTGTCAGAAGCTTTTTCAAAGTGCACATCAAATGTGTCTTCAGAAATTCTACTTCCCATTGTAAATCCCAGAATTTCGTCTTCATTTTTCAGCAGTAATCCCTCCAAAGAAAGGGATTCAAAATTTATTAAAGCCTTATGCAGGGCAATCTGCTCCATATCGTAGTCGCTTATAGGATTTACAGAGAGCTTTTCTTTGTACCAGTCAGCGGCAAAATCTTTTACAAGTCCGATGTTTTCTGTGGTTATGGTTTCTGTGCTGTAGCCGGGGACTGTATCTCTAAAACGATGGAGATGGTTTCTTTTGCTGTGATATTTTCTGCCTGCAAGGTCGCACAGGTCATTGATATCGTAAATATAGTCAAAGCTGTCCCTTGCTTCCATAAAGCGGAATTTGTCTGGGTAGAGGTTTTGCAGAATATCTTTGTTTTCAGCATATACGCCCATAAAAATGCACGGGATGTTTCTTTCCTTTGCATCCTGCATAATTGCATCAAGCACAGCTTTTTTGTCACCTGAGCCTACAGGGAAGGCATAGGAAATATGTCCGCCGTAGTAAGAAAGGCGGACAAGGTGGTTTTCTACCACTGCAATATTCTGTTGTCCCCACATCACAAGATTTGCAAAGGTGTACTCGCAGCCGCGCTCTCTTTTGTCAGAGAAAAAGCTAAGATAGAATTCTTTGTCCTGTGGTGTTGCCTGCTTGAAATCAATCATAAAAAACCTCTGAATTCAGTGTATGCAATAATTATATATTCCGCTGTGATGCTTGTCAAATAACGAAAATAACTCCCCTATGCAGGGGAGTTATTATTATGTGCAAAATTTATTGCTTTTATTTTTGTAAAGATTTGTTATGAGATTATGCTTCAAATTCTTTTGCAACATCTTTCAGCAATTCACGAATGTTCAGGTGCTGGGGACAGGCGCTTTCGCAGTTGCCGCAGCCGATGCAGTCTGATGCTTTTGCAGAGTTTTCTGTGATTTTTGCATAGTCTGCCTTTGTGCAGTTTTCTTTTAGCTGTTTTTTATCGTTGTAAAGACTGAAAATTCGGGGGATAGGGATGTTTAAGGGGCATCCTTCCAGGCAATATTTGCAATCGGTGCAAGGAATTGTGTCCTGATTTTTCAGAATATTGCGGACTTTGTCTATGGCTGCAAGCTCCTTTTCGTCAAGAGGTCGGAAATCTTTCATAAAGCTCAGGTTGTCCATCATCATTTCCATATTGCCCATACCGGAAAGCACCATAAACACGCCCTCAAAACCTGCAGTAAAGCGGATTGCATAGCTTGCATTGGAGCCGCCACCCAGATCTTTGAGCACCTTGTCTGCTTCCACGGGAAGATTCACAAGAGCGCCACCCTTTACGGGTTCCATAACTATAACGGGTTTTCCGAATTCTCGGCAGACTTCGTAGCATTTGCGGCTTTCTACGTTTTCGTCCTCAAAGTCTGCATAGTTAAACTGAATCTGCACAGCTTCAATCTGAGGATATTCTGTGAGAATTTGTCGGAGCACCTCTGCCTTGTCGTGGAAAGAAATACCAAGATGCTTGATTTTGCCCTCTGCTTTCAGCTCAAGCGCAGTTTCAAATGCCTTGCAGGCCTTGTATTTGGCAAAAAGCTTTGTGCCTAAAGCGTGCATAAGCCAGAAGTCAAAATATTCTACTCCGCAAGCCTCAAGCTGCAAATCGAGCAGAGGACGGATTTCCTCCCGGGAGTTGAAGTTGCTGGGACTGAGCTTGTTTGTAAGTATATAGCTTTCTCTGGGATATCGGGAGGTAAGGCATTCTCTGAGTGCGGTTTCACTTTTTCCGTCAATATATACGTGAGCGGTGTCAAAGTAGTTGAAACCCGCTTCCATAAAAGCATCTACCATTTTGGTGAACTCATTGTGGTCAACCTCTGTGCCGTTCATCTGCAAGCGCATACAGCCAAAGCCGAAATTCTTTTTTGCACCAAACATAATGTTTCTCCTTTGAGTTGAAGATTTAATGTTTTAGATTTATCTGATTTAATTATACAGATGTTCAAGATATGTTGCAAGTGTAAATTGATTGAATGAAATGTCAGTTTCCTTGAGAAAAAACACCTCACTGTGCACTAAACAGAGTGAGGTGATGGTGATTTTGATTTTAACTATGTATTGTATGGTGCTTATTCTGAAACTGCACCGCCGTCAATGTTTGTTATAACAGAGTCGCTGCCCATAGCCTGGGGAAGTTTTCCGTCCCATTTTTCATAGAACTTTGCGCGGATAACTGCATCGTTGAGGGATGCCTTGATTTTATTGTTGGCATCCGCTTCAGCTTCGGCTTTGATGCGGGTTGTTTCAGCTTCTGCTTCAGCGTTGGTGATTGCGGTCTGTTTTTCGGTTTCAGCCTTTAAGAGCTTCTGCTGAGCAACCTGTTTTTCTTCGATAGCGTTGATAAAGGCATCAGAAAAATCGAAATTGATAATATTTACATCGGTAACAAATAAGCCGATGCTGTTGAGCTTTTTGTTGAGTCCCTCAATAAGGCCGTCAGAGATGAGTGAGCGGTTTGTAACGCTTTCTTCTGCGGTGTAAAGAGCAGTTGTTGCCTTGAGAACTTCGTTTACTGCAGGTACAACCAGAACGGATTCATATTCAGCACCGATGTTTTTGTATATGCTGTAGGATTTTGAGGTATCAACACGATAGTTGATAGCCAGAGTTGTTGCAACTGTCTGCAGGTCTTTTGAGAAAGCCTCTGTGTCTACCTCTAATTTAACAATTCGGTTATCGATTTTAACAACATTCTGAACAAAGGGTGCCTTAAAATGCAGACCTTCCTGCAAAACACCCTCGTTAACCTTACCCAGGGTTACAACAACGCCTGTGTGACCTGCACTTACTATAGTAAAGCAATTTGAAATTACAAAGATTGCAATAAAAGTAACTGCAGCAATGATGATACTGTTTCTGATAGTTTTTGTCATAATGTTACATCCTTCCAAAAGTTTTTAGATATTTTAGCATAGTTTGTTGAGTATTTCAACATAAAAAAAGCGTAGAACATAAAACAAAAAATCCCCGTAACGTTTGTTACGAGGATTTTGGTGGGAGAAGGTGGATTCGAACCACCGAAGTCGCTGACAACAGATTTACAGTCTGCCCCCTTTGGCCGCTCGGGAATTCTCCCATATGAAAGACCTGCCTAGAAGACAGGTCTTTGTTTGGAGCTGGTGGACGGACTTGAACCCCCGACCTGCTGATTACAAATCAGCTGCTCTACCAACTGAGCTACACCAGCACGAAAAGTGCTCATTTAATATAACACAGTAGCAAGGGGTTGTCAATACTTTTTTGTAATTTTTTTTATTTTTTTGAAAAATTTTTTATTTACCCACTATTGTTTTTATGTTTTGAATATAGTATTATTACATTTAGGTTTTGAAAAACATAGTGTTTTAGCCGTTTGTGAGAAAAGAGGTGTATGTTATGGCGGTGCTGAGTGCAAGAGGTCTTTCTATGAGTTTTGTGGAGAGAACTTTGTTCTCTGATGTGAACTTTGATATTGAAAAGCGTGACAAAATGGGCTTTATCGGCAGAAATGGTACCGGCAAAACTACACTTTTCAAGATAATAACAGGCGAACTTGATGCCACATCAGGTGATGTATTCCTTTCTACCGGTGCAAAAGTCGGCTATATGCGTCAGCACGTATGTACCGATCCAAACAGAACTTTGTTTGAAGAGCTACGTCTTGTTTTTGCTTCACTTATGGAAATGGAAAGAGAGATTGAAAGACTTACCCGTATGATTGATGCAGGGGCAGGAGATCTGGATGCTCTCATTGCAAGGCAGACAATGCTTATTGAAAAGTTCAGCACTGACGGAGGACTTACCTACAATAGCCGTACCCGCAGTGCTTTGCTGGGTCTTGGCTTTACCGAAGATGACTTCGACCGTAACGTAGGCTCTCTCAGCGGAGGTCAGGCCTCAAAGCTTGCTCTGGCAAAGCTGCTGCTTTCTTCTGCGGATGTGCTTTTGCTGGACGAGCCCACAAACCACTTGGATATTGAGACTCTCGCTTGGCTTGAGAGCTTTCTGTCATCATACAAAAAATGCGTTATGGTCATATCTCACGACAGATATTTTCTTGACAGAGTCACCAAC
>CALEIO010000003.1 GCA_937875885.1 uncultured Clostridia bacterium
GCAGAGCAAACCACGTCGTCTGCGTTTTGGGGATGACACAGCTTTCATCAAACGGGGTCATCGCGTAGGTGTCGTCAAGGGTAGCGCCGTTGCCACATTCCGCGCAATAAAAGCGCATGCCTTCCCCTTTCATCGTGTGTTCCTTGCCGCATTTAGGACAATGCGGTACGCCGATTCGCGCGAACAAAAGACGGAAATAGTCGTAAATTTCCGTAACTGTACCAACTGTTGAGCGTGGATTTTTAGATGTTGTTTTCTGGTCAATGGAAATTGCAGGAGAAAGTCCCTCAATCTGGTCAACGTCGGGCTTGTCCATCTGGCCCAGAAACATTCGTGCATAAGAGGACAAGGACTCCACGTATCTTCTCTGACCCTCTGCATAGATTGTATCAAAAGCAAGAGAAGATTTGCCCGAGCCCGAAAGACCCGTCATAACAACCAGCTTATCTCTGGGGATATCCACATCCACATTCTTAAGGTTGTGCTCTCTTGCACCACGTACGGAAAGAAATTTTTCGCTCATATATTCACTCCTCTCGTTAAAACTTATTTTTCATATACCTGTTTTTTGACAAATCAAGGCGGAAAGCTAATGCCGTCCGCCTCAATGAATACTATATTTTACATTTCAGCTGAATCAGCTTCGTCGGTTTCCTCTGCAGGCTCTGTGAATGTGCCATTCATCATAGCTGCAAAGTCCTCACCTGACATTTTCTCGTGCTTCATAAGGTATGCAGATACCTGGTGGAGCTTATCCATATTGGCAGAGAGAATCTTCTCGCACTTTGCGTAGCCCTCTGACACAATGCGGTGAATTTCAGCATCAATCTTTGCTGCTGTTTCGTCGGAGTAGTCCTTAACCTGACCCATATCACGACCGATGAATACCTCTGTGCCGCCTGATGCATAGTTGATGCAACCGAGAGCCTCGGACATACCGTACTTTGTAACCATAGCACGTGCTGTGGATGTAGCACGCTCGATATCATTGGAAGCGCCTGTGGAGATATCTCCAAGCACAAGAGCCTCTGCCACACGACCGCCGAGAAGCACTACGATATCCTCTTCCATACCCATCTTGGACTGGTAGGACTTTTCCTCGGAGGGCAGATGCATTGTGTAGCCCCCTGCCATACCTGTGGGGATAATGGAAATCTGATGCACGGGGTCCTGTGTATCGCAAGCAAAGGTAGCCACAGCGTGACCTGCTTCGTGGTAAGCTGTAAGCTTCTTCTCTTTTTCGGACATAACCTTGGATTTCTTCTCTGTACCAACTACTACCTTGATTGTAGCTTCCTCAACCTCCTGCATTGTAATGGCTTTTTTGCCACGTCTTGCAGCAAGGAGAGCCGCTTCGTTGAGAAGATTTGCAAGGTCTGCACCTGTGAAGCCTGCAGTTGTCTTTGCAATTGTCTTGAGTTTAACATCGGGCGCAAGGGGTTTCTTTCTTGCGTGAACCTTGAGGATAGCCTCACGGCCTGTAATGTCGGGATAACCAACGGTTACCTGTCTGTCAAATCTGCCGGGACGAAGAAGTGCAGGGTCAAGGATGTCGGGTCGGTTTGTAGCCGCAATTACAATTACACCTTCGTTTGCACCAAAGCCGTCCATTTCAATAAGAAGCTGATTAAGAGTCTGCTCTCTTTCATCGTGTCCGCCGCCCATACCGGCGCCGCGGTGACGGCCGACAGCATCGATTTCGTCAATAAAGAGAATTGACGGAGAATTCTTCTTTGCCTGAGCAAAAAGGTCTCTTACT
>CALEIO010000004.1 GCA_937875885.1 uncultured Clostridia bacterium
CCACGTCAACGCTGAGCTCCTCTGTGCCCTTTGTGTTGAAATGCACACCTACATAGCCGCTCTTTGCCAGGAGGTTGTCGTTGAATCCTGTCAGGTCAGCGCTGTCTGAATAGCCGTAGGTTTCGATGCTGCAGGTTGCACCCTCCAGGAGCTTCTTTGTGCTTTCGTCATCTATGTTCACAATGCCTGTTTTGCACTGTTTGAAGAGCATAGCTTTGCAGTTGAGATATTCTTCCATATCGGTGTGCTCGTTGCCACCAATGTGATCGTGAGAAAAGTTAGTAAAGATGCCGTAATCAAAAAGGATGTTGTCTGTGCGGTGCTGTTTGAGACCAATGGAAGAGACCTCCATAATCAGCACAGAGCCACCTTTGTTTACGAGCTTTCTCATAGTCTGATGGATTTCGTAGGATTCGGGAGTTGTGTTGTTGGTTTTGTAAACCTTGTTGTCAATTATGATACCCAGGGTGCCGATGGTGCCGGTTTTGATACCTGCGGTTTCAAGGATTGAGCGAATCATAGCAACTGTGGTGGTTTTGCCCTTTGTGCCTGTGATTCCGATGGTGACAAGCTCTTTTGCGGGGTTGCCGAAGTATTCTGCACTCATCTTTGAGAGAGCGGCACGTGCATCCTGAACTTTGATTATATTAACGTCGCCGTCAATTTCAATCTCGTCGGTAACTACGATGGTAGTTGCGCCGTTGTCGGCGGCACCTTGTGCATATTTGTGTCCATCGGTAGCGTAGCCTTTGATGCATACAAAGGCACAGCCGGGAATTACCTTTCGTGAGTCGTATATAACGTCGCTTACCTCTGCAGTGTCTGTGCCTTTGAGAATTGTGTACTCAAGAGGGCAGAGCAGGTCTTTAAGTGTCATAACTGTCAACTCCCTTAATAATAGTATAGTGTGTGATCAGTTTTTATATGATAAATTTACAACTTTTTGGATTGTTTGTCAATTGTATATGAACGGGATTTTGGACTACATATAGTTAGTTTTTGGAGGCTTTTGTGAAAAATACCCTACACATTGAAAAATTGCCATAAAAAGCCCACTAAAATGCTGTGTGGGAAGGAGTGAATATTAAAAATCGGCATTTGTTACTTTTTTGCAACCATTTGGTTTGGCAAAGTGCACAAACGGAGTTTCGTTATATCCGACAAAACCACAAAGGTCAAATTGTGCAACTTGAGCATAAAACAAAAAATCGCGAGTAATAATAACTAAAAAACGGGTGTAAATTTATTCTTTTAGATAAAAAGTACAAAGGGAGTTGAAAAAAGCACCGGATTTATGGTATTATTAATTCAGTGAAAAAACGCGTATTTGCTCCGGTAAAAGCAAATATGGCGGCACTCGGCGCAAGGAGCTCTTGTGCTGAAAAATATATTTTGTAAAGGAGTTTTTTACCATGAAGACAAGAAAGATTCTTGCTCTCCTTATGGCTGTTCTCATGCTCGTTGGTTGCATGGCAGCTTGTGGTGGCAACAACGGTGGCGAGACTACCGCAACAAACGGTGATCAGACTGCAACAGGCGGCAACGCAGAAGTTAATGCAGTAATTGATGACACATTCATCGCAGAGTGGGGTCAGTACATTGCTGATACAGAAGGCAAGACTGTAGACCTTACAATCTGGGCACCCAGCAAGGCTCAGGACGTATTTAAGGCAGAGGCTGAGAAGTTCGCTGACATGTTCAAGGATTACTTCACAGCTAACATTACTGTTGCAGCTCAGGAAGAGGGCGACGTAAAGGGCCAGGTTATCAACGCTCCCGAGAAGGCAGCTGACGTATTCAGCTTCCCCTCTGACCAGCTCCAGGAGCTCGTAGACGCTGAGGCAATTATTGATATCGTATTCGCTGATGAGGCTGCTGCTATCAATACACCTGCTTCCGTATCTGCAGCTACAGTTGACGGCAAGATCTGGGCATACCCCGAGACTGGCGACAACAGCTACTTCCTCGCATACGACAAGAGATACATCACAGAGGACGACGCTAAGTCCCTCGAGTCTC
>CALEIO010000005.1 GCA_937875885.1 uncultured Clostridia bacterium
CCTGCACCGATTGCAGCTGCCATGGGCTCTTCGATAAGCTCAATGTCCTTGCCGCCTGCTTCTCTTGCAGCGTCCTCAACAGCGTTCTTCTCTACCTCTGTAACACCTGAAGGAATACAGATTACGATTCTGGGACGGGAGAAGAAGTTGGAACGAACAGTTTTTCTGATGAAGTGCTTGAGCATAGAAGCGGTGATCTGGAAGTCAGCAATAACGCCGTCCTTAAGAGGGCGAACAGCTACGATGGAGCCGGGAGTTCTGCCGATCATTTCTTTAGCCTGTGAACCTACTGCCAGAACTGTATCGTTGCGGATATCAACTGCAACAACGGAAGGCTCTCTGAGAACGATGCCCTTCCCTTTCATAAAAACAAGTGTGTTAGCGGTACCAAGGTCGATACCGATGTCCTTTGTAAAGGAAAATAACATATATTTGCCCCTTTCTTGCGGTAAACGCAAAAGCATAAGTTTTATTTATTGTTATATATATCTAATATTAGTGCATTAGCTAAACAATTATACCCTATATAAAATCAGATTTCAACCATAATTTATGTGAACTTTATGGGAAATTTACTGTTTTCCGGTAGAGCCGAAGCCGCCCTCGCCTCTTTCTGTGGAAGAAAGCTCATCAACCTCAACAACAGGCATAAGTGAAACAGGAGAAATAACCATCTGTGCTACTCTCTCTCCGGGAGAAACGGTGTACTCTTTGTTTGAAACATTGCAAAGACCCACACAAACCTCGCCACGGTAGTCCGAGTCGATAACACCGACGCCGTTTGCAAGGCAGATACCGTGCTTGATGCCAAGTCCCGAGCGGGCAAAGATGTATGCAACATAGTCTGCGCTGGGAATTTCAATGGCGATGCCTGTAGGTACTACAAGGATTTCGCCGGGCTTAATGGTTTTTGCTTCGTCAAGACAAGCAGAAAGGTCCATTCCTGCGGAGCCTTGAGTGGCGCGGAAAGGAACTTTTGCATCTTCTCTGAGTTTTTTGATTTTAAGATTCATACCAACCTCGTTTCTTGCAAAATTAAAAATCAACTTGCAAAAAGTTTATTATTTTCTTTTTAGATATTCCTTATTGGAAACATAATTTTTTTATTATTTCTTGAGGGAATTAAATATATTTCCTCAAAATAATTCTTTGAGAAACATTAAAGAAATGTTAATTATTTAACACCTCTGTAATACAATCCACGGGTGAAATCCTCTGAATTGGGATGAGTACTTGAAAAAATCATAGAGTTTTCCACTTTTTCCACAGAGTTTTCCACAGTAAAACGGAAAATGTGGAAATCAAGATTACAAAAGTCATTTATCTTATGCGGAATTAAAAGCGGAACACAGTTGAGTATTTCCGTGCAGTTTCCGTCACAAGTGAAAATGAATTTCTTGCCGAGCCTATCCTGCAAAATCTTGTGTTTGTTGCAGGATTTGCAACTGCCTTGTGTGGTGTAGCCGGGGCAGCAGCGGGTGAGCATCAGGGGCAGATAGCCGTAGGAGATGATTCCGCGGGGAAAACCTGTGCCCAGAGCGTTGATTTGCTCCTTTGTAAGCTCAAAGCTCAGTTCTGTGTCGGCAAGATCATAATCCTGCGCCCAGGTGAGAGAGGCTGTGTTTGCAATGTTGAGACCGAATCCACCGTGTACGGTAAATCCAAGCTCCTTTGCAAGGTACACAGTGCCGAGGTTTGAAGCCAGCACGTGAGTGACGCCTGCAGTTTTAAGACTGTTGAGAGCAGAGCGCACCTTTTCTTCTCTGCCGAACATTCCGCGGGGGATTTCAGCACCAACAGAGTAGCCTTCTTTTTTGAGTCGGATAAACTCGTCTGCAGGAGAATCAAAGGGAATAAATATAAACTGACAGGTTTTGAACTGTTCGGGGATATCTGTGTTGGTAAATCTTGCTCGCAGTAAGGGTGTTTGTGTACCACTTGACTTTGCGGGCAGAGTGAAATCTATTTTTTCGGGAACAGAGCGTGTGCAAACACTGCGCTTGAGAGAAAGTTCCTCCAGAGCCTTTCTGCGAAGCTCGTTGATTCCCGATGCGGGGATAGAGACATTTCCTCCGATGTTGCAATTTATCTTTTCCGGAAAGTAAGGTGTTCCTCCGCATTTTGAGAGGAGGGTTGATACCTTTTCTTCGGATAAAGGCAGATTTATAGCTTCTTCTGCTTTTGTGGTTCCTGTTATCAGAATTGTGTGGCTTCCGTCGCTGACAGAAAGGGTGGGGTACTCCCCTGTTACGGCTGTAAGTTCAAAGGTTATGGGTACGCGTGGAAGCTCATCTTTGTAAGAGTTGCGGATCTGGGACAGAAGCTTTTCTCCTGAAGAGATAACGTCTTCTTTGCGGCGGTAGCCAAACATATCTCCGCTACGTTTTCCCGTAAGGTAACCGTCGGTGAATCCTGTGCGGGAGAAAACGCTTTCAAGATTGTGCCTTGTATTGTCGCAGACAAAGAAGTTGTCCCGCATTTCTTTGCAGGCACGTACCGCAGAGGATACATATTCAGGGCGCTTCATTCTTCCTTCAATCTTTGCGGAATGAACACCGATGTTTTCAAGTTCATTTATATATTCAACAAGGCTGTTGTCTTTAAGGCTCAGAGCGTGGTCGCTGCCACCATTCAGATTAAAAGGCAGACGGCAGGGCTGTGCACACATACCGCGGTTTCCCGAGCGGCCACCCAGCATAGCTGAAAAGTAGCATTGACCCGAAACACTCATACAGAGAGCTCCGTGTACAAACACCTCAAGCTCAATGGGGCAGGTTGCGGCAATTTCTTCGATTTCTTTAAGAGAAAGCTCGCGACTGAGCACAACTCTTGAAAAACCCATTTCATACAGAGCTTTGGCGCCCGAGGGGGTGTGTATGCTCATCTGGGTTGAGCCGTGGAGTCGCAGGTCGGGCAGGTGCTTTCTGAGAAGATAAGCAAGACCGATGTCCTGAATAATCACAGCATCTATGCCGAAAGAGTAAGCTTTGCGGATGAGTTCTACAGCAGACTCAAGCTCCGAGTCAAACATAAGGGTGTTGACGGTAAGGTAGGCTTTTACGCCGCGTACGTGGCAGTAAGCGATGGCATCTTTCAGCTCATCCAAAGAAAAATTCTGTGCAGATGCTCTGGCAGAAAAGTCCTTTGCTCCCAGATACACAGCGTCTGCGCCGCTTCTTACAGCGGCAACAAGGCTTTCAAAAGAACCTGCAGGAGCAAGGATTTCTATTTTATTTTGCATATCCCCTACTCCTTTCTTTTGCAGATTCGGTGATATAAGAACTTTTGGTTAAATCAGGTCGTCAAAAATGCTGAACTGATGGTAAGGTGAGTTGTCTTCCCCGTTGTCCGCTTCAGGTGTGGGGTCGGGCTTTGCAACAGTTGCTGCAGGGGCAGGGTTTGCCACGGGGATAAAAGCAGTCTGGGGTTTGTTGTGTTTATTATTGTGCTTTTTGTTTTTATTGTCAGAGGAGAAGTTTTTGCCCACAAAGGCTGTCTGTCTTACGGGTGCAGTTGTGGTTTCCTGTTTTGTTATGGTTTGTGCAGGCGTTGCATCAGGAAGAGTTGCGTGTGCAGACTTGTTTTTTTCATCTGCTTTTGCTTCTGTTGAAGCGGCAGGCTTCGGACAGTCTGCAAGGGACTCCTTGAGGGTGCGGAGCTCTTTTTTTAATGCATCGTTTTCAGTGCGGAGCTTTTCGTTTGCGCTGAGGTAATCTTTCACCTGCTCACGGAGCACCTCCATCATCTGACGGAGCTTGGTTTCGTCGTCGCAGAAATTGAGTGCGGTGAGAATTGCACAAGCGTCTCTGTTGAGTTTGGGGTTATCCTTCTGAATACCTTTTATCATTACATCAATCTTTTCTCCGATGCCCATAACATACTCTGCAGAATCGGTGGTAGAGATTGAAAATCTTTGTCCTGCTACGAAGATAACTATGTTTTTCTTTTCCATAACAAAGCCTTCCTTTTCATTTTTATCCACAATAATTATAGTACAAAAAAATCATATAGAAAAGTAATATGTATAAATTGTAATTCACTTTTTATTTCGTTACTTTTCTGTTACCGCAAAAAGGCGCATATTTTTCTTGCAATGGCGCAGATTTCGTTGTATAATTACACCATCTATTGGGTGGGTTTTGTTTAGATTATGTGTATAATCAACAAAAATCGACAAGAAAACTTTCTTGTGCCCGAGGCAGAGAGTTTTAGTATGAAGGAGAGCTTTTATGAGCAAAAAATTTACTGTAAAAGAAGCAACAGCAGCAATTGAAGAAAAACTTTCCAGATTTTTTCAAGTAACTCCCGAGGAGGCAAGTGACGAGCATTTTTACAAAGCGACTGCTCTTATGTGCCGCGAGATGATGAGCAAGGACTACAAAGAGTTCAAGGCGAGGGCCGAAAAGCAGGAGAAAAAGACAGTTTACTACCTTTGTATGGAATTCCTTATGGGCAGGTCCCTTAAGAATAATCTCTGCAATATGGAAATCGAAGATACGGTTTCATCAGCACTTAAAAAGCTGGGTGTATCCCTTGATAAAATTTACGAGCAGGAGCCTGATGCGGGACTCGGCAACGGCGGTCTGGGCAGACTTGCGGCCTGTTTCCTTGATGGTCTTGCTTCCCAGGGCTATCCCTCTATGGGATATTCTCTCCGATATGAGTACGGAATCTTTAATCAGAAGCTTGTGGATGGCTGGCAGACAGAGCTGCCTGATTTCTGGCTTCCCGGAGGAAGCGTGTGGCTTCATGCACATCCCGAAAAGGCCGTTGAGGTTTCATTCAACGGCAACCTTTGCGAGGAGTGGATTGACGGGATCCACGTGGTGAGGGTTGAAAACGATACCAAGGTGCACGCTGTGCCTTACGATATGATTGTGTCAGGTGCAGACGGCAAGGGTGTGAGCAGACTTCGTCTTTGGGCAGCGGACTCCAAAGAATTTGATATGCAGATGTTCAATGACGGAAACTACATCCGTGCTGTGGAGCAGAAAGCTATGGCTGAAAGCATCACAAAGGTGCTCTACCCCGGCGATAACCACGCCGAGGGCAAGAGTCTGCGACTTAACCAGCAGTATTTCCTTGTTTGTGCAACTATCAAGGATATTATTACCCGACATCTGCGGGTTTACAAAACCATAGAAAACCTGCCCGAAAAGGTGGCAATTCATCTTAACGATACTCACCCTGTGTTGGCTGTGCCCGAGCTTATGCGAATTATTATGGACGAGTGCGGCTATGGCTGGGATGAGGCCTGGCGCATTGTAAGGGGCACTATTGCCTATACAAATCACACGGTTATGAAAGAAGCCCTTGAGTGTTGGAGCGAGGATATGTTCAGACAAAAGCTCCCCAGAATATATCAGATTGTCTGCGAGATAAACCGCAGATTCTGCGAGGAGCTGCAGGTAGCAGGAAAATCTGAAGAAGAGATTGCCAGAATGTCCATTGTACGCGACGGATATGTGCGTATGGCTAACCTTGCCGTTGTGGCAAGTCACAAGGTAAATGGTGTTTCTGCTCTGCACAGCGATATTCTGAAAGAAACTGTTTTTGCCGATTTCTACGGCTATACTCCCGATAAATTCACAAACGTAACCAACGGAATTGCGCACAGACGCTGGCTTTGTCAGTCTAACCCCGGACTTGCAAAGCTTCTGCAGGAGCTTATCGGAAACGGCTACGAAACCGATGCGGCAGAGCTTGAAAAACTGCTTAAATATGCAGATGACAGAGCTGTACACGAAAAACTCTCAAAGATAAAGCGACTTAACAAAGTCCGTATGGCAGAGGAGATAAAACGTACAAGCGGTGTGCTTGTTGACCCTGACTCTGTTTTTGATGTGCAGGTAAAGCGACTCCACGAATACAAGCGTCAGCTTATGAATGCTCTCAACATTCTCGCAACATACCAGATGCTCAGGGATAATCCCAGTATGGATTTTACTCCCAGAACTTATATTTTCGGTGCTAAGGCTGCCCCCGGATACTATTTTGCAAAGCAGATAATCCAGTTTATTGTTGACCTTGCAAATACCATCAACAATGACGTAAGAGTAAACGGAAAGCTCAAGGTGGTGTACCTGGAAAATTATCGTGTTACTGTGGCAGAAAAGCTGATTCCCGCTGCAGAAATCAGCGAGCAGATTTCTCTTGCAGGTACCGAAGCATCGGGCACAAGCAACATGAAATTTATGATAAACGGCGCAGTTACCCTGGGCACTCTTGACGGCGCAAATGTTGAGATTTTTGACGCTGTGGGTAACGACAATATTGTGCTTTTCGGTATGACAACTCCTGCTGTGAATGACCTAAGGGCAAGAGGTTACAAACCGATGGATTTCTACAATTCAAACGAAACAATCAGACGTGCCGTAGACGAGCTGCGAATGGGCAGATTCTCTTCCATTGCAGAAAATCTTATGTATGCAGACCCCTATATGGTGCTGGCTGACTTTGAGTCTTACCGCAGAGCCCAGGAGCGCACAGCGGAGATTTACAACAACAGAGAAAAATGGAACAGAATGTCCCTAACAAACATTGCAAAAGCAGGTGTGTTTGCGGCAGACCGCTCCATTAACGACTACGCCAAGGATATCTGGAATCTGAAGCCTGTAGATTAATAATCGCAAAAAACAAAAGCTCTCCCAAAATCTCGGGAGGGCTTTTTGTGAATGGAGGAGTTTTGTATAAAGATAGAGATTTAAAAATTTTTCTGCGGTGCAATCAGCTGTGAAACAAAGAGAAGATATCCTGATTTTTCACAATCAAGTGAAAAATTCCACAAATTCCATTAAAATATATATTATTTTGATTTAATTTACTTTACAAAATTATATGAAAGTGTTATTATATACGATGGTACAGACCGTACCAAATATGTATATTATGCGAGCTTTTTCGCATTGATTATTCAAGGAGGTAATTCCAATGGCAAGAAAAAGAAAGACCATGGATGGTAACAACGCTGCGGCTCACGTTTCCTATGCGTTTACTGAGGTAGCCGGTATTTATCCTATCACTCCCTCTTCCCCCATGGCAGACTATGTTGACATGTGGTCCGCACAGGGACTCAAGAACATCTTCGGTACAACTGTAAAGGTTGAGGAGATGCAGTCTGAGGCAGGTGCAGCAGGTACCGTTCACGGTTCTCTGAATGCAGGTGCCCTCACAACAACTTACACAGCATCACAGGGACTTCTGCTCATGATCCCCAACATGTACAAGATCGCAGGTGAGCTCCTGCCTTCTGTTTTCCATGTTTCCGCAAGAACAGTTGCTTCCCATGCACTTAACATTTTCGGCGATCACTCTGACGTTTATGCTTGTCGTCAGACAGGTTTCGCAATGCTTGCTGAGACAAACACTCAGGAAGTTATGGACCTTGGTGCAGTAGCTCACCTTGCTACAATCAAGAGCTCCGTTCCCTTCATCAACTTCTTTGATGGCTTCAGAACTTCCCACGAGCTCCAGAAGATCGAGGTTTGGGACTTTGAAGACCTTAAGGAAATGTGCGATATGGAGGCAGTTGAGAAGTTCCGTAAGCGTGCTCTCAACCCCGAGCGTCCCGTAATGCGTGGTTCCCACGAAAACGGCGATATCTTCTTCCAGCACAGAGAGGCATGTAACAAGTACTACGATGCTGTTCCCGGCATTGTTGAGGAGTACATGCAGAAGGTTAACGCAAAACTCGGCACAGACTATCAGCTCTTCAACTACTACGGTGCAGAGGATGCAGAGCGTGTTATCATCGCTATGGGTTCTATCTGTGACGTTGCAGAAGAAGTTATCGACTATATGAACGCAAACGGCGAAAAGGTTGGTATGATTAAGGTTCGTCTTTACAGACCTTTCTCAACAGCTCACTTCATCGATGCAATCCCTGCATCTGTTAAGAAGATTGTTGTTCTTGACAGAACTAAGGAACCTGGTTCAATCGGTGAACCTCTATACCTTGACGTTGTTGCAGCTCTTTCAGGCTCAAAGTTTGCT
>CALEIO010000006.1 GCA_937875885.1 uncultured Clostridia bacterium
TTTCTCCACCGTTTTTTTCTGTATATGCATCCAGAAAATTCTGAACCGTAGCTACTGTCAGATATTCTTTCGGATTGGTAACAGTCACTTTTTTTATTTTCCCGTCAAATACAAACCTGAAAGTCTGACCTTGTTCATTACTGTCAACACACACATTAAATTCTTTGGAAAATTCTTCAAGGAACTTTTTGCCGAAAAGGCTGTGTTCAATGGTGAGGGAGGAATTGTTCTTGATATTTTTGGCGAATATTTGCACATTGTCGGTATCAGAGGAAACTATCTGATTTTTCACCATAGTCATATCTGTCCAGATGCCGTTTACATTCTTTTGAAGTTCTGAGAAGGTGTCGCTTGTGGTGGCAAGGTCTTTTCCGCTTTGGTTTGTCCATTTGATTTTTATGTTTGAGTTTCCGTCAAGGTACTCTTTGCCTGTTGCAATGTTCTGGCTTAAAATCTGAACTTCTGCAGAAAGACCGGAAAGAGCAGAGCGTACATAAGAATCTGTTACAGAGGAAGAGGAAAGGGGATAGTAGAAATCTACCCAGACCTTTTCGTTATTGCTTGCAATGGTGCACTCAAAGCGGTATTTGCCGTTTTTTACAAGCCCTCCCAGTTCAAAGCCCTCAAGGCTGTATTTTTTTGCAAAGGTGTTTTCTGCAGGGATGATGTTTGTGGTGTTTTCCCACACATAGTTACCCTCGTTCATAAGCTTCCATTGGTTGTTTTCGAACTCATATAGCTTGTAGTCGTTGTTGGCTGTGATGTCGTATGAGAGGGTGTTGTTCCAACGGATTTCAATGAACTGCGCATCTTTCTTTGTGCTGATTCTGACCACGTCAAGGAAGATGCCGTGCCGTTCTGTGCCCTGCTTAACGGTCTGAAAGCTGTAGTCCTTGGTGTAGGGCAGTTCCTCAATCTCAAACTCAACCCAGGCGGAGTAGGTGGTGGGGAAGGTGTCACCCTTGTCACGGGTGAAGGTGGAGGTGAACCTGTAGGTGCCCACCTGTGTAATCTCTATGTTCCAAAGACTGTATTTGTGGGTGAAGTCGCCTTTTGGGGGAATCATATAGCCAATGGATGTGAACACAGAATCACCAACACGCAGGTTCATCCATTCACCGTTTACCTTTTTATATACATTAAAAGGCTCGCCGCAGGTGTAAGATTCGTTGTTCTTGTTCACCCATTTTACTTCTATATAAGAATTACCGCTTAAAGTTTCTTCAAGATTTATGTCTGTAATTTCAAGGCTTACACCCTCGATGTCTGACCCTGCAGAGAGGATGTTTGCATCAATTTCGGGTTTGGTGACGGGGCTTGTCAGCAGACAGACAGAAGCCACAATGCTTGCAATCAAAGCTGCACAGATTATCCAGAACGTGGGCTTTTTGTAGTTCAGCACGTTCTTTATTCTTTGCTTTACGCTCACCTCGCCAAAGGCAAGGGGACAGGCAGAAATCATCCGCCGTGGGACACTGCAGTTAAGGAGTGCTGTGGAGTAGTCCTTTTTGCTGAAATTTTCTGATTCTTTAATCACCTTTTCGTCGCATGCAAGTTCGATGTCACGACAAAGGAGAATGTAGCCCAACCACAGCAGAGGATTGAACCAGTACAGGCTCAGAAGCAAAAATCCCAAGGGTTTCCAAAGGTGGTCCTTGCGCTTTATGTGGGCTTTTTCGTGGGCGATGACGTAGGGTGTATCATCCTGCGTGAGAGCAGAGGGGAGATATATCCGAGGTTTTACAAGCCCCAGGATAAAGGGTGTGTTTATGCTGTCGCAGATGTAGATGTTATCTTCTGTGTGCAGAGAAGCACCCACACGTTTGCGGATTTGCAGAAAACTTACGAGGGTGTATGTGAGCATTGCGACAATGCCCACAACCCACAGGTTTGCACCTATGCCAAGAATTATCTGCAGAGGGTTTACACTTGCCCCGTCCTGTGGTGCAAAAGACTGGGATATTACGGGATTTACTGCATTGTTGACAGCTTCAATGCCCGAGTTTATCTCGGGTGAGGGGGAGTAGAGAATCTCTTGTGGAATGGTCTGTGCACTTGGAATAAGGCTTATGATGCTTTCTACCTCAAAGGGCAGAGCAAGGCGCAAAGCTACAAGTGCCCACAGAAGGCACAGAATCCAACGGGGAGCTTTTCTGAACACCAATCGCAGAATCATTACTGCAAGTACAATCCACCCTGCGGTGATGCTCATATTAACAAGGTGCAGAAAAAGGTTTGTCATATTTATCACTCCTCGCTTTCTTCAATAAGTCTGCGAAGCTCCTGTATTTCGGCTTTTGTCAGCTGTTTTCTTTTTGTAAAAGCCGCAAGGAATGCAGGCAGAGAGCCGTCGAAGGTGTCTTCCACGAATTTTTCGCTCTGCATTGCAAAAAAGTCGGCGCGGCTGATGAGGGATGAAACAACACCCTGCTCGTTTCTGAAGATGCCACGCTCGCAGAGCTTGCGCAGTACGGTGTAGGTGGTGGGCTTTTTCCATGAAAGCTCCTGCTCGCAGAGCTTTACAAGCTCACCCGAGGGCAGAGGCTCTTCACGCCAGATGATGTCGGCAAAGCGGGACTCCACAGCGCCAAG
>CALEIO010000007.1 GCA_937875885.1 uncultured Clostridia bacterium
CTGGCAATTTTAATATCCACAACGGACGGGCCGGTACCCTTAGACTTTCTTATGTTATATTCGGTATTTTCGATAAAATTGCCAAGCACGCCGGGGCGGGAACCATGGTCCCCATTACGGGCTTTGCCAACGCCGTGGTCTCCCCTGCCATTGACTCCAAAAGCGAGGGACTGATTCTGGGTGTGGGAGCAAAGATTTTCTCCATTGCAGGTCCTGTTATTGTGTACGGCACTCTGGCGAGTGTGGTGTATGGCTTTATTTATTGGATCTTTACTTTGCTGTGATTGAAAGTTTATTTTCTAAATTTGATGATATAAAGAAAGAGCTGTAAAACAATGAAGTCTTACAGCTCTTGTTTCATTATTTAGAATGTTCTCCAGCCGTAGGGCAGGTTGAGATGATCTGTGTACCATAATGTTGTGCGTGCGCCTGTCTTGCGACACTGATACTCTGCATGGTCGCCGCTGTCGCTGAGAAGCTGCCAGGTTTCGCCCTGATCATCAACCAGACCGGAGGGGAACTTTGCTGCTGCAGTGCCATCGGAATTTTCAGGTGCGCCGTTGCCGATAGGAGTTCTCAGGATAATAGCAAAAACTAATCTCCAGCAGAAACCGAAAGCAATCATAACAGCAACAATGGGAAGGAAGATTCTCTCCATTACTGTGCTGCAACGGGCAAACATTACGTAAATAAGGTAGCCTAAACCGATTATCATAAAGATGATTCCAACGATAAGCTCTGTGGTTTCAAAGCCACCACCGCCGAATATTGAGCCTATAAGCGCTACCAGCATCATAACACCGATAGTTGCCATATAAGAACCACCAACACCGATTATGCCGTAATATCTTGCACGGAGCTTATTGAAGAAAATACCTCCGGCCAGCATTACAACTACTGCCAAACCAATTAAAACACCCATACTTTATCCTCCTATAAAGTGATAATTATTAAAATAATTATATAAGTGTTGGAATATAATGTCAATATAATTAATGTATTTATCAGGTGATAATTTTGCTTCGTTGAAATTGCAAAATAAAAAGGCCTGACCGAGTGTGTCAGACCTTTTGTAAGTGATGATTTTATCAGATTTCGCCTTCGTGCTTTTTAGCGTGCTTTTTCTCGGGGGTGAGGGATTTCTCACCTGCAAGGTACATAGCAACAAGTCCCAGAAGAACCATAATTACTGAAAGGTAAATGATTACGGGGAAGATCTGCTTCTGAATAAATACACAGATTGCAGTTGCTGTATCACCGCCGATGATGAGGGCTGCAACGAAACCAAAGAATGTAAGACCACCTGCAAACAGAGAAACCATTATGCCGTAGCCGAAGATGGTCTTGAGAATATCGGAAAGCTTTTTGCAGAATTTTTTCATTTTTGTTTCCTCCTTTACAGACCAAATACAGGAACCCAACCCATAAGGATTACAACCTGAAGGATAAACTGTGCAGCTACCCACCACAGATTGTTCTTGAAGGTTTTGGTGAATTCGGAATTAGCAATTGTCATACCTGCATACATACCCAGACCAAGGGGAGGAGTGATGCCGCACATAACGCCGCAGATGCAGGGGAGCATTGCAGCAGCAAGTACAGGGTTAACCCCTACACCATAGAGCAGAGTGATGAATACAGGTCCGAAGATAACTACCTGGGAAGAACCGGGCACAACCATTCCCATTACACAGGTGATTGCGCAGATTGCAAGTACCATACCGAGTTTGCCAAAGTTCCAGGTTGCCATAACATCGCCCAGTGCCTGAGCAACACCAAGGTCCTCAAACATTGCGCCGATCATATAACCGAATACGCATACTGCAATTGCGGGGGAGATTGTCTTAACACCCTGTGCAAACATCTTTGCAATCTTGTTGGGTGTGATTGTGGACTTGTCCTTAACAATAAGGCATGCATAGATAGAAGAAATGCCTGCAACAAACAAAAGAACACATTTTGAGAGAGCTTTTGCTCCGTCTGCACCAAGACGTGCTGTGAAGAATGTGTTTGTGAGGGTTGCGTCAAGGATAAAGGGAAGAAGAATGATTACAGGAAGAAGCAGAGCCTGCCAGCTTGTTTTGAGTGTTTCTCTGAGGCCGGGGAGCTCGTCTTTGCTCATGGGCTTAACTTTGTAGTATTTGCAGAAGCCCCATACCATAATCATTCGCTGGAAGATAAACCATGCGGCAATGCCCCAGAGTACAATCCAGAACTGACCCTGAGTTACCTCGGCAATGCCTGCGCCTGCAGCAAATGTTGTGAATGCTGCCATAGCTGCAACGATGTTTGAGGAAGGGGGAATCATATTGCCCATGTAACTTGAGTTGGACTCAATGTTTGCTGCAAGCTCTGCGGGGAAGCCTGTGCGCTTCATAGCAGGAATTGTAAGTGAGCCTGTAGCCATTACGTTACCGGGACCTGAACCGGAAAGAGCACCCATAAATGCACTTGCTACAACTGCTGTGTAGCCTGCGCCACCTCTGATTCTGCCGATTACAGAGAGGATGATGGTTATGCAGCTGTCAACAATTTTTGTCTTGGTAAGGATGATGGACATAGAAACAAAGGCAACCATTGAATAAAGCAATGAAGTTGAAAGACCCTCGTTGATGTAAGCCCAGATATTGTTGAGTGTGGGTACGTCGCTTGTGAAGTGTGTTACAAACAGCAGTACGATGAATGCCAGAAGAACTGCTTCATAAACAGGACACTTGAGTCCGAGGAACCATGCGCAGATAACTACAAGCATAATTCCCAAGTACAGCAAAGATACCATTTGTGTTTGCTCCTTTCGTTTGTTGAAGTTGAGTTATAGAAACTATTCCAATATGGAATATTATAGTTTAGTTATGCCTGAATGTCAATAGAAATTATAACTATTTGATAATAATGTGTTGATTTTTTTGGAATAACGAGGTATTCTATATTATATGATGTATTTATTTGCAGCTTAAGGTGGCGCATAAAATGAACGTAAAACAGATTAAATATGTTCTGGCATTGTCAGAAACTCTGAATTTTTCGCAGGTTGCAGAGCAGTTGGGTATTTCTCAGCCTGCTTTGAGCAAGCAGATTCAGAACATTGAAAAAGAACTGGATGTAAAGCTTTTTGACCGTAACCACAGTCCCCTTACCCTTACACCTGCAGGAGAGTATTTTGTGCGCAATGCAAAAGAGCTTGTGTACAAAGAGGAGCAGATTTGCAAGGCTCTGGAGCAATTCCGCTCGGGAGAGAGCGGCAGACTTGTGATAGGTGTAACACCTTTCCGCAGTCTGTACCTTATGCCTGACCTTGTTAAGAAAATTCGCAACAAGTATCCCGGTGTGCATGTGTCTTTGCAGGAGGTAAGCAGTGCGCAGCTTCGCAAGGATGCGGCAGAGGGTAAGTTTGGCGGCTTCCTTCTCGGCTTTGAGGAGAGCTACGGCTATCTTCTCGGCTCTTACGCAAGAGACAAGGACGCTGTTGAGGGCTCTATGATGATCCTTGAGATGACCGCATACTACAAGAAGAAGGGTATGACCCTTTCCGATGCACTTGAGGAGCTCTATAAGACATATGGCCTTTATGCTGAAAAGACTATCGATATTTATATGGAAGGTCTTGACGGTATTGAGAATAGAAAGAAGGTTATGCAGGGCCTTCGTGATAATCCCCCTGCTGTAATTGGCGGAGTAAAGGTTAAGCTTGCCGGCGATTACAAGAGCTCTGAAGTTCGTGATCTTGAAACAGGCGCAATTACAACAACCGGTCAGCCTTCCTCTGACGTACTATACTACACCCTTGTTAACGAGGATAAGATCATCGTTCGTCCCTCCGGCACAGAGCCTAAGATTAAGATCTACGTTCTTGCTCACGACGAGGATAAGGCGGCACTTGATGCAAAGCTCCAGGCTTACGAAAAAGATTCAAGAAAGATGACAGAGGTATAAATATACCTCAGGAAACAAAAGTGACAGAAAAACAAAAGCATATTAGAAATTTCTCTATAATCGCCCATATTGACCACGGTAAGTCCACGTTGGCAGACCGAATTCTTGAAAAGACGAGAACCGTTGAGACGAGAGATATGGAAGAGCAGCTTCTTGATAATATGGATCTTGAGCGCGAGCGAGGAATAACCATTAAAGCGAGGGCAGTAAGACTTTCGTATAAGGCGAAAAATGGAG
>CALEIO010000008.1 GCA_937875885.1 uncultured Clostridia bacterium
CTAAGCCGGTTGTTATGAGCCGCTACTATTACGACCTGCACGTTCACTCCTGCCTGTCCCCCTGTGGGGATAACGACAATACCCCCAACAATCTGGTGGGTATGGCGGTGCTGAACGGCCTGCAGATAATGGCGCTCACCGACCATAACACCTGCCGCAACTGCCCCGGTTTTTTCCAGGCGGCAAAGAAGCACGGCATCATCCCCATTGCAGGAATGGAACTTACCACCGCCGAGGATATTCACATCATCTTCCTTTTCGAGAATCTGGAGGATGCTATGGGCTTCGACAAAGAGATTGAAACAAGAAGAATCCTCTTTCCCAATCGTGTGGATATTTACGGCGAGCAATATGTTATGGACGGAGAAGACAACGTCCTCGCAACAGAGCCCAATCTTCTCTCCAACGCCACAACGGTAACCGTTGAGGAATGCCCCGCTCTTGCAGAAAAGTTCTGCGGCATCTGCTACCCTGCCCACGTGGACAGGCAGGCAAACGGCATTATCTCCACTCTGGGTACTTTCCCCGACATCAAAGGATTTAAGTGCTGTGAATTCCACGACGGCGACAATATAGATGAGTACCTGGGTAAGTACCCCATCGGAAACCGCAAAATCATTGTTTCTTCCGATGCCCACTTTCTGTGGGATATGAGGGACGAAAACCGATATTTTCTCATCGACGACGAACCCTACAGCTCAGAGCTTGTAAGGCGCCGTATTTTTGAAGCTCTGAGGTGATGCTGTGAAAGAAATTTCCCTTAATATTCTGGACATTGCAAAGAACTCCACCAAAGCAGGTGCGAGCCTTACCCAGATTCTTCTGGATGAAACCGAGGACACCCTCACACTCATCATCAAAGACAACGGCTGCGGTATGAATGCCGAAACCCTCCGCGGTGTGTGCGACCCTTTTTACACAACACGTACCACCCGCAAAGTAGGACTTGGAATCCCCCTCCTTAAGCTCTCTGCAGAGCAGACCGACGGAAGCTTTCAGATTGAGTCAAAGGCCCAGGAGGAATTTCCCGAAGACCACGGCACCATTGTCACCGCAGTGTTCAACAAAAACCACATAGACTTCACCCCCTTGGGAGATGTAACATTCTCCGTTGTCACCCTGATTCAGGGCGACCCACAGGTTGATTTTCTCTATGTGCACAACACCCCCAAGGGCACTGTCAGCCTCGACACCCGAGAGCTCAAAGCCCAGCTAGGCGACGAAATCCCCCTTAACACCTACGAGGTCATCGTGTGGATTTCCGAATACCTCAAAGAGCAGTACGCTGCTCTGGGGTAACAGATTCTCCCCCACAGGCACATTGCAGTGGAAACCCTTGCAGAACAACATAAACGTTTCAACACCCCACTGTAGTGGCGGTTAGTGGCC
>CALEIO010000009.1 GCA_937875885.1 uncultured Clostridia bacterium
GGTAGGTGAAAGTGTGCAGGATTTCCGGTTCAAGGGTGTAAAGTACGAATTCTTCAGTGCCTTTGCCTTGAATGACCAGTTTGCCGCTTTCATAAGCGACGACATTGACCTTAAAAGAAAAACCGACCGTCTTTATGAACTTGTTGAACAGATTCCCGACAAGCGTGACAGAGAAATTATTATCAAACGGTACGGACTGTACAATCAAAAGGAGCTTACACAACGTGAAATCGCAGCCGAAATGGGCATTTCAAGGTCGTATGTTTCAAGAATTGAGAAGAGAGTGCTTGAGGAGCTTAAGGGTAAATTTGAGGCGAAACGGTAAAAAAGGCGGAAGCCTTATTTTAAAGTTGAAAGTTAAAAGTTGAAAGTTGAAATGTGGGGAGCTGCGCTCCGATTGTAACTGACGATACATTTAAGTTAACTGTAAACATAAAAAGCTCAACATATAGCAAAACTCCCACCTTAATTGGCGGGAGTTCGTTTTATTATTTGTAGAATTTTAAGCGCAATTTTGCATTCTGCATTTAGAAAGTGGGTCTCTCAAAGGAAATCTTACCCATTTTGCCGCTGCGGTATTCTTCAAGAAGCATAACCGATGCTCTTTCTGTGTTTACCTCGCCGCCTTTGATGAGCATACCTCTTTCTCTGCCGATTTCCTCGAGAATCTCCCAAGGCATAACCGAGTGTACGTCAGGTATATTCTTCAGCTTGTATCTGCCTGTCAGCTTGTCCTCGTAACCGTCAACAAGCACCTCAATAAGACGCACTGCCATTGTTTCGCTGTCAAGCACTTCATTCTTTACCGAACCAATAAATGCAAGTCTGTCCCCTACCTTAGGGTCGTCAAATTTCGGCCACAGTACACCGGGAGTGTCAAGAAGCTCAATACCTGAGCCGATTGCAAACCACTGATTCTGCCTTGTTACACCGGGCTTGTCGGCAACCTTAGCTCTGTTTTTGCCTGCCATTCGGTTGATGAATGAGCTTTTGCCTGTGTTGGGAATTCCCACAACCATCATTCTGAGAGCCTTACCGGGCATACCGCGCTCCTCGTTTTTCTGAATGGTTTCCTTAAGCACCTCGCGTACAAGCTCACCGTATTTGTTAAGACCCTTACCTGTACGGCAGTCAACGGGAAGAGCGTACTGTCCCTTGCTTCTGAAATATTCAACCCACTGTCTTGTTATGTTATCGTCAGCCATATCGCACTTGTTGAGAAGTACAATTCTGGGCTTTTTCTGTGTAAGCTCGTCAAGCTCGGGATTACGGCTTGAATAAGGAATACGTGCATCAAGAAGCTCCGTTACGGCATCAACCATAGGAAGACTCTCTTTGATAAGACGTCTTGTTTTTGCCATATGACCGGGAAACCACTGTATGTTCTGATTTGCGCTCATAAATATCACCTCTAAAACAAAAAGCCTACATCAGACGATGTAAGCTTTGTGCTTATTAATATAAGTAACCGAAATTGTTGAAAGGGAAAATTACAAACTGTGCTTTGCCGATAATGTCATCTTTCTTTACACAACCGAATGAACGGCTGTCGTAAGATACATAGCGGTTGTCACCAAGAATAAACACTTCACCCTCGGCAACAGTAAGTGACAGTTCTTTATCACCTTTAACAGATACAGTATTGGAAGAAATATAATCTTCCTCAAGAAGTATGCCATCTACAAACACCTCATAAGTTTCGTAGTTGATATATACTTCCTGTCCTTCAAGAGCAATAATACGCTTGATAATGGGCTTATCGTAGTATTTACCTGCAGGTATAACTACAATGTCGCCTACTTCAGGTTCGTACATAAAGTTAGTGATGATAACCTTATCGCTGTTCTGGAGGGTATTCTCCATAGAAGGACCATCAATGTTAATGAGTCTGAATACAAATGTAAGCAGAAGTACAACAATTACAATAGCAACAATGATAGAGTGAACCCACTCATAAACGTTGTTTGCCATTGTTGATTTATTTGTTTCTATTTCGATGACATCTTCTTTTTCGATACCAAAAGAATCGTCATACACGTCTACATCATATTCATCAAGATCGATTTTTCTCATATTATCACCTGAATGATAGTAAAAAAAGGGACAAAATAGTCCCTTTTTTGAAGATATTGCTAATTACTTTTTGATAGCTTCCTTAACCTTAGCAGCCTTACCTACTCTGTCACGGAGATAGTAGAGCTTGCTTCTGCGAACCTTACCGTATCTGATGATCTTAACGTCAGTTACATTGGGGGAGTTTACAGGGAAAACTCTCTCTACGCCTACGCCGTAGGATACACGTCTTACTGTGAATGTCTCGGAAACACCGCTACCGCGTCTTGCGATTACAGTACCTTCAAACATCTGGATTCTTTCTCTGTCACCTTCGCGGATGTTAACAGCAACTCTTACTGTATCACCCACGCTGAACTGAGGCTTTTCAGCCTTGATTGAGCTTGCGGAAATTGTTTTTAATGCGTCCATTTTATTGACCTCCAATATATTTTTTCGGAAATTCATACTTTTCAGCAGAGGACTATCCATATCAATTCGCGGATTACCGCTTTAATTGAACTCGTCTCTGGAACGACGGAAATTCAAATACTACAATATATTAACACATATATATAGATTTTGCAAGTGTTTTTTTCGAATTGCGAAAAATTAATTTACTTGTTTCTGATCTTGTTCAGAAATTTGCTGAAATATTCCGGAAGTTCAGAATTGAATTCCATATATTCTCCGCTTACAGGATGAACAAATCCGAGTTTTATTGCATGCAGGCACTGTCCGTTCAATTCGGTGATTACCTTTTTGGGGCCATAAACATCATCGCCTGCAAGAGGGTGTCCGATGTAAGCCATATGTACACGAATCTGATGTGTTCTGCCTGTTTCAAGCACACATCTTATGTAGGTGTAATCTCTGAACTCCTCTAAAGAATAGTAATGCGTAATTGCATTCTTTGAGTTCTTGTCGGTAACACACATACGTTTTCTGTCCAGAGTACTTCTGCCTATTGGTGCATCAACACTCCCCTGTTCAGTTTTCAGATGTCCATAAACCACGGCTCGGTATTCACGTGTCATACTATGCTCTTTGATTTGTTCTGACAAAGAGTTATGAGCACGGTCAGATTTTGCTACAACAAGCAGTCCACTGGTGTTTTTATCAATTCTGTGTACGATTCCGGGTCTCAGGATACCATTGATACCGGAGAGGTTACCCTTGCAGTGATACAGCAAGGCATTTACAAGGGTACCTGTATAGTTGCCTGCCGCTGGATGTACTACCATACCCTTGGGTTTGTTAACGACGATAATGTCATCATCCTCATAAACAATATCAAGAGGTATGTTTTCGGGCACAGCTTCCAGCTCAACTGCCTCGGGTACTGTTACAAACACTATATCGTTTATAGTTAACTTGTAGCTTTTTGAAACAACTTTTGAGTTAACTGTAACATTGCCGTTGTCAATCAGCGCAGCAAGCTGACTTCTTGATTTGTCGGGGATATTTTCTGACAGAAACTTATCTATGCGGACAGATGAGTTGTCAGAATTAATCTCAAAAAAATATTCCATAAGTCTTACTCTGCTTTATTCTCAATATTCTTTTCTTCTTTGCCATAGTAGAAAATTATGAAGATAACCAGGCAAACTGTTCCTGCTGTGATGCAGTAATCTGCAAAATTGCATATGGGAGGAAAGAATGAAAGAGCAAGAAAGTCTACAACGTACCCGTTAAAGATTCTGTCAATCAGGTTACCTATGCCACCGCCTACTATACAGGCAGTTGCAGCGAAGTAGAGTTTGTTCTTGAATTCGGGTCTGTACATAAAGTAAATCAGTAATCCACAGATAAGTACAGTGATAATTATGAATACCCATCTGAAAGCAGATGAACCTATTCCCAGCGCCATACCATCATTATGAGTATAGGTGAAATCAAGAAGGCCGGGTATGATTGTGTTACTTTCACCAAGAGTCATATTTGCAACAATTAACCATTTGCTTATCTGATCAAACGCTACAAAGAGAATAGTAAAAATAAGCGCAGTTATCATAATAATATACCTCCTAATAAAGATTAAGCGGTGCATAAAATTATACACCGCTTAGGTTTAGAATATTATTCGATTACAGCTGCACATCTTGCACAGAGTGTGGGATGGTTGCTGTTCTCGCCTACTGTTTTGCTGAAGCACCAGCAACGCTCGCACTTTTCGCCTTCTGCTTTAGCAACAGCTACAGTAAGTTCGCCTTCGTTAGCGTTTACAACGTTTACTTCAGAAACGATGAATGCAGCAGCAAGTTCATTTTCTACGGATTTGATGAACTCATACTCAGCACCGCTTGCTGTAAGAGTTACAGCAGCTTCCAGAGAAGACTTGATCATCTTATCCTTAACAGCTACTTCAAGCTGCTTCTTTACAGTGTCACGAAGCTCGTGAATCTTATCCCAGTTGCCGATGAAGTCAGCATCGAGAGTGATATCGATGAGCTCGGGCATCTGATTGAAGAGAATGCACTCAGCATCAGCATCTGCGCGATGAGGCATATACTTCCAGATTTCGTCAGAAGTGTATGCAAGGATAGGTGCAATCATTCTTGTCATAGCATCGAGAATGATGTAGATAGTTGTCTGAGCAGCACGACGGCTTGCAGAATCAGCCTTTTCTGTGTAAAGTCTGTCCTTGAGAACATCAAGGTAGAAGTTGGACATATCAACAACACAGAAGTTGTGAATGCTGTGATATACCTGATGGAACTCATAGGTATCATAGCCGTTCTTAACCTTAACGATAAGCTCGTTGAGCTTGTTGATTGCCCACTTATCGATAGGCATAAGGTTTTCAATAGCAACACTGTCAGCGTCGGGGTTAAAGTCGTTGATACAACCAAGGATGTATCTTGCTGTATTACGGATCTTTCTATATGCTTCAGAAAGCTGCTTGAGGATTTCTTTGGAAATTCTGATGTCTACGTGATAGTCAGAAGAAGCAACCCACAGACGGAGTACATCTGCACCGTACTGATCAACAACCTCCTGGGGATCAATACCGTTGCCCAAAGATTTACTCATCTTCTTGCCTTCACCGTCTACAACCCAGCCGTGAGTAAGAACACTCTTATAAGGGGCTTTACCGAATGCTGCAACGGATGTAAGGAGTGAAGACTGGAACCAACCTCTGTACTGGTCAGCACCCTCAAGATAAAGGTCTGCAGGCCATGTGAGGTTAGGTCTGGCTTTGCATACAGCTGCATGTGTTACGCCGCTGTCAAACCAAACGTCCATAATATCTCTTTCTTTATCGAAAGATGTGCAACCGCACTTGGAGCATTTTGCACCCTCGGGAACGAGTTCTTCAGCAGAATGTGTGAACCATGCATCGGAACCTTCTTCTCTGAACAGAGCTGCAACAGCGTCCATTGCTTCTTTATTGATATAGGGTTCTCCGCAGTCTTTGCAGAAGAAAATGGGAATGGGAACACCCCATCTGCGCTGACGAGAAATACACCAGTCTTTTCTGTCCTGTACCATTGATGTGATACGGTCTTTACCCCAACCGGGAATCCACTCAACATCGTTGATAGCTGCAACTGCATCTGCTTTGAAATCGTCAACAGAGCAGAACCACTGGTTTGTTGCTCTGAAGAGTACGGGATTCTTACATCTCCAGCAATGGGGATACTGGTGGATAATCTTCTTAAGACCAAAGAGCAGACCAAGGCTGTCAAGGTGCTGTGCAATGGGCTTGTTAGCATCATCAGTAAGAAGACCTGCAAACTGACCTGCTTCCTCTGTGAGTCTGCCGTCAGCATCTACAGGAACAATGATGGGAATTTCAGGATAATTGCGGCATACATCGTAGTCTTCTACACCGTGGCCGGGGGCTGTGTGAACACAACCTGTACCACTTTCGAGAGTTACGTGATCACCAACAATAACAAGGGATTCACGATCGAGGAAGGGGTGTCTTGTCTTGATGTACTCAAGCTCGCTACCCTGGATGTTGGCAATAACCTCATATTCCTCAATGCCTGCTGCCTCAAAAGCGCTCTTGTAGAGCTCTTCTGCCATAATATAGAACTCGTCGCCGGATTTGATTACGCAATAATTGAACTGAGGACCTACACAAACAGCAACGTTACCGGGAAGAGTCCAGGTTGTTGTTGTCCAGATAACAAAGTATGTCTTTGCAGGATCCACGCCTAATGCAGAGATTTTGCCTAAATCATCGGATACGGGGAACTTTACATAGATAGAGAAGCAAGGATCTTCTGCATATTCGATCTCTGCTTCAGCAAGTGCAGTTTTACACTCGGGACACCAGTAAACGGGCTTGAGACCCTTGTAGATGTAACCCTTCTGCGCCATCTCAGAGAATATCTCAATCTGAGTTGCTTCAAAGTCTTTTGTAAGAGTGATATAAGGATTGTTCCAGTCACCGATTGCACCAAGTCTTCTGAACTGATTACGCTGATCATCAAGGTAACCTAATGCAAAGTCACGGCAGATCTGACGAAGCTCAACATCGGATATTGCATCAGAGCTGGAAACACCTGCTTTAGCTCTTGCCTTGAGTTCTGTGGGAAGACCGTGAGTATCCCAACCGGGAACAAAAGGTGCACAGAAACCAGACATGTTTTTATATCTTACAATGAAATCCTTGAGTACTTTGTTGAGAGCTGTACCAAGGTGAATGTTGCCATTAGCATAAGGAGGGCCATCGTGAAGGATAAACATAGGTTTACCTGCATTTTTCTCCATAAGCTTACCGTAAATATCGTTTTCATCCCATTTCTTGAGGGTAACAGGTTCGCTCTGAGGAAGACCTGCTCTCATAGGGAATTCGGTATTGGGAAGATTAAGTGTCTTGTTATAATCCTGAGCCATAATTTTCTACTCTCCAATTAAGTATTATCTGAATCGGCTTTGCCGTTATCATTCTTTATATCGTAATCATCGCCAAATCTGAGTTTTGAGAAGTCCTTTGATTTTTTCTTGTGATAAGTTGTAACATCGCTGTCTGAGATGTCGTTAACGAGATGAACATCAAATGAACTTTCTTCGTCGTTGTAGTTATCGTTGTTATCAACTACAACAAAATCTTCAGCAGCTTTTGTCTCGACGATGGGTTCAACTGTAAGCTCTTCCCTTTCACTTGCTTCAACAAAAGCTGAGGTGTTTGCAGAAGCTATTTCATCAGCTTTTTCAAAAGGTTCTTCCTTTGATGTAGGAAAACGGTCATTGACAGAATTTTCCATTGCTTTAACTCGCTCATCTGAAGGAAGCTCTCTGAGAAGTGTGATATGTTTATTGCAGTGAGTTACGATTTCTTCTCTTACGTGATTATATTCAGCAAGAAGAAGTGTGTACTGTTTCTTTTGCTGTTTGATCTGTACGTTAAGGTCATAAAGCTTAGCTTTAGCCATATTTTCTGATTCCTCAAGTATTCTGGCAGCCTTTGCTTTTGCTTCTTTGATTGTAGAGTCTGCTACTCTCTGTGCAGACAACATAGCATTGCGCACAGCATCTTCGTCAGCTCTGTACTCCTCTACTCTGGTAGCAAGAATGTCCATCTTTTTGATAAGATCGGACTTTTCTTTTCTAAGCTGCTCCATTGTGATGAGTACCTGATCAATGAAAGTATCTACATCCTCTGTTTTGTAACCACCAAGATTAGCTCGTCTGAAGCTTATATTCTTGATCTCGTCAATTGAAAGCATTTTAATCCCCCTTATACGTAACGCGAAATATTTAATATAATATTATCTCGCCTACTTTTACCCGCAAAATCACCAATTATATATTTTCCATACCCTCTGATACTGATGATATCGTCTTTGACAATTACAAGCGAAGGTTTCTTAACCAGCAGATAATTGCAAAAGATTTTGTCATTCTTTATGAGTTCTGAAGCCACAGACCGGGAACATCCGACCAACGAACTCACAAGATTATCAATTCTCATTGATGAAACAATAATACGTGAATCTTCTGTACGGTTGCACAAAGATTCAATATCTTCTGAATAGTATGATACTTTTACTCTGTCTCTTGAAACCTTATCAAGGTCGCGGATTATATGAGGTGCCATATCTTCTCTTACAAAAACAACAGCCTGGTTGTCTGAACTGAGAAGTATATCCCCAATGCATTCACGTTTTATTCCCAGGCCCATCAACGAGCCAAGGAAATCTCTGTGAGTCAAAGGTTTTGAGCCGGTAGATTTAATGCTGAGTGCTGTTATGGGAAATCGGACTGAATCTGTAGAGTCGCAGATGCATAAATAAACTCTGCTTGCCTGCGGGAATCCACCTGACAGAGTAAAATTAACCCTGCGATTCTTTAGATATCCACAAGCTTCTGCAGCTTCTACCTCGTTGAGAAATCCCAAAAAAGAAGGTTCACCATATTCAGAAGACAGAATAGCGTCTTCAATTCTTGATATAAGTAGTTGTGAATCTGTCACAATCAGAAGTAAACGCCGCTGTTTTCAAGCTCGTCAAGAAGATCGTCGCCTGTAAGATCAACGTGGTTGGGAATGATGATGAAAGTGCTGGAAGCTACCTTCTTGATCTTTCCGTTGTTTGCATAAGCAACACCGGAAAGGAAGTCGATGATTCTTCTGGACATATCCTTGTTTGTGTTCTCAAGATTGAGCACAACTGTATGAGTCTTGATGAGTTCATCTGCGATAGCTCTTGTTTCCTCGCCGAAACGCTCGGGCTTGAAGAGAGCTACTGCAAGCTTTGCTGTTGCACTGATGTTTACAACCTTGCTCTTTTTAGATGTATTGTCGCGGATTGTTACATCCTCATCAAAGTTATCTTCGTTGTCACTATCGCCGTAACCATACTCGTCGTACTGATACTCGTCATCAGGAGCATCCCACATACGCTTAAACTTATCTACAAATCCTGCCATAATTATACCTCCGTAAATATATTAATTATAATTTCTTGCACCGAATAAAGATGAACCGATACGTACCAGGTTTGCACCCTCGAGTATTGCTTCATAATAATCGCCGGACATACCCATCGAAAGAATGTCCATTCTAATATTATCTATCTTTTTGCCCGATATGTCAATAAACAGATTACGCATATTTTGAAAATATCCGCGAATTTTCTGTTTATTTTCACAAATCGGGGGTATTGACATAAGACCTTTGACGGAAATCCCTTCGAATTTATTGATTTCTCGCAATAATTCTTCAAGATTTTCGGGTTTGACACCTGACTTGCTCTCCTCGTCGCCTATGTTGACTTCGATGAGAATATCGGTAACTATCCCATGCTTTATGCTCTGTTTAGAGATTTCATTAGCAAGTTTAACAGAGTCTACGGATTGAATCATTGCAACTTTTCCGACAATCTGTCTTACCTTATTTGTCTGTAGATGTCCGATAAAATGCAGAGTAGAATTTTTAAGGTCGTATGAATCGTATTTGTAAAGTAACTCCTGCACTTTGTTTTCACCAATGAATTTAAGGCCCTGTGAAATAGCATAATTGATTATTTCAGGATCAACAGTCTTAGTTGCTGCAAGGAAAGTTATGTCTTCGGGTTTGCGACCCGAAGATATAGCAGCTTCTGCAATTCTGCTGACGATGGTTTCATAATTAAGTTTTATATCATTTAATACTTTTTCCGTCATATAAATCATCACCTTTGATAACGACTTCCTCGTTGAGTTTTACGGTTTTATCGCTGAGCAATACACCTTCTGTCGGATTTTCGTCCAGAATTACAAAATCAGCACCTGCATACAGAATTGAAACTTCTTTGAATTCCAGCTCATTACCGAAAGTTACATACACACCCTGAACTTTTTTCTTTTCTGAAGGTGCTCCGTCATCGGATTTAATAGTTACATAATCATCGTGAAGAGCAGATTTGCTTACTCGCAGGCCGTTGTATGTGTTTACTGTAATCTGTACTGTTTCATTTCGAAGATGACTTATGGGAGTGTTCATATAATTACATCTGAATACTGCCACAGCATCTGATTGTCTTGACTCCTGGTTGAGAGCTACCAGAGTTGCAGGTATATCCTTGCAGGTAGTGTTTGCAAAAGTAACTCTGGAAGATGTGTTGGCATGAGATAAAGTAAGAGCCTCATCAGCATCCAGTTTGCACACAATATACCAGTTGAGTCCGCTTACAATTTTACCGATTGTGTTGTCGCTGATTTCGTTTTTCTTGATATCAAGAGTAAAATCATCAACTGTAAGTTCTGTGAGTTTATCGTAATCGTAACAGTTTTCGTATCCGTCAGCTGATGCTACAAAGTAACCGCCTTTACCGGGAGTAATTATGTCGGTGTACATAGAGCCTGACTGTTTGTAACTGGCAGCTTCTGCTTTAAGTGCAGAGATCTGCTCGTTAAAATTGTTTACTTTACCTGTGATAATCTGACGCTGATTTATGGAATAAACCAGGTCGTCTGCAGATTTGCTGATTTTGGAAAGTGAATTGCCGTTTACTGCAGATATCATACTTGTAATGTTATATTCGATGAGCTTATCTACTGCAGAGTAGTCAGTTTTAACATCGGAATGAGATGTGTTGAGAGATTCAAGCACCTCAATCTGTTTGTTGATTTCGTTGAGTCTGTTGTAGTTGAGAGCATCTGTTTCGTTAGCAAATACGTATGCAACCTGGGAACCAGCACCAACGATGTCACCATCATTTGCAGTATAATAGAGCACTTTGCTTCCGTTATACTCGAGAAGATCTTCGTTTCTGACAACAATACACTCGGTGTTTATTACCTCGCTGTATGTGTATCTTTTGGCAATTTCTGTTTCTACACTTTTGCTTGAGGTTGCGTTCAGATTCAGAAATGCAAAAATAAACACTCCGAATATGCAGATAATAAAAATCGGGTTAATTATTTTTTTGTGTTTTTTATAGAATTCTTTAATCTTCACAAAAATCAAATCCTTTTTGTTTTGAACACAATGAAGGAAATTATTCATACTCACGATTTCAAAAAATATGTTTTATAAAGAATTTACTTCAAGATTTATCGCGGAGTGTCCTGCGGATAACGATTA
>CALEIO010000010.1 GCA_937875885.1 uncultured Clostridia bacterium
GAAATACCCTCTATACCAAAGGTAAAGGTGGCATGCTCTGTTGGGCTTGCATGTCCGATATCAGAAAGCATTTTAATAAAAGAAGCTGTTTTTTCCTCGGTAAGGCCGTCCTTGATATTCTCTATCCCCGTGGGAGAATAGCACAGCTTTGCCGCTGCTGCCACAAGCTCCTCAGGGCTTGGTGTATGTGCCAGAAGTGTCACCTTGATTGCCATATGTTTCTCTCCTTTTCGGGTTAAAAATCATAGTTTAAGTGTAAATTCACACACGTATCCATTCTTAAACAGCATTATATCATATTATACAGCAAAAATCAAGAAAAGGCAGTCTTCCCGAAAAAGGAAAACTGCCTTCATTATTATGGGTTTGTTATTTATCCCCGCTTATCTGATTATCCTCTTGATTTTCTGCATCCTGTACATTGTGTGTATCTTCCTCTTCGGCTTCGGAATCCGTTGTTTTTTCCTGAATCTGGGCAAGTACAGAACGAAGTTTTCGGGGCAACGGGATTATGCCAGAAGCATTCTCAAGCACAGATATGCCCTCGTTTGCCACAAAGAAAAGCACCGTAATCTCTCGCAACGGAATGCTCTGGGGCATTACATTCTGCAAACTTACGGAAAGTGCCACCACAAGAAGTATGAGCATCTTTTTCATAATACCTCTGAAACCCACTGCGCTTGAAAGCTCTTTGTTGTACACAGCTCTCACCACACCTGTGATGTAGTCAATCACAATGAGGGTCACAAGGGTATAAAGCAAACTGTCCATTCCTCCCAGAAAACCGGCAACAAAGCCTCCTGCCGCCGCTACCACTGAAGATACCGAAACCCGAAGCAAGGAATAGTTTTCGCCTGCAAATAGTAAAAACTTCTGCATTATTCCTCTACTCCTGCCAGTTTCTTCTGAATAGCAGTTGCATCTTTAATATCCACAACTCCGTCTTTGTTTGCATCACCTGCAAGGGGAATTGCACCCTTTATTGCCTTGTAAGCCTTTTTGTAGAAATCAAGGGTCAGGGTGCTGTCCTCTTTAAGCCCGAGCTTCTTCTTAAGCTGAAGCAAGGCTGTTTTGGTGCTGTCCCCCATCTTGTTGTCTACAGAAGCCTTCTTCTTCACAAGGCCAAGGCTGTAGGCTGTAAGGAGCAAAGTCTGCAGACCTGCGGTTTCGTAATTCACCTTTGTGCTCTCCGCTTTGTCAGCAGACTCAACAATATCTGCGCTGTAGATAATATTCAGGTCTACATTGCCCGAAATGCCGTTTACACTACCCCCTGAGCTGTACTGCCATATATCACATTCCATCTGTGCTTCTTTGTAATACTGTGCAAGCCAGATAGGATAAGTCTTTTTGAGCGTTTTATAGTCAAGGTAGTTTGTAAACCAGTCGGGATTGCCATACACACCTGCTCTGAAACCACCCTTTTTAATCTCCTCGCAAAAAGCTTTTGCCATAGCAGTAAGGGCAGTTTTGCCCAGAGACTTCATTGAATTTTCTTCCATATCGTAGAAAACGGGAAGCTCAAAACTTTTGCCCTTTATAACTTTAAGACAAGCCTTGGCTTCTTTCACGGCGTCAGCTTTGTCTACAGCATAGGAATACCAGTAAACACCAAGCTTTACGCCCGCCGCCTTTGCATTTTTATAGTTTGTATCAAACTCTGCATCTTTCTGTGTTTCAGAGCGACCGAATCCTGCGCGCAGGATTGCACAGGTATAGCCTGCGGCTTTTACCTTTTTCCAGTTTACACTGCCCTGCCACTCCGAAACGTCAATGCATTTAATTTCTGCCATTATATCTCTCCTTTCAAATTAGTAAATATCACTTACGTCTGTTGCAGGAGCGCCTTTTTCTCGTGAGTTAACGGCACAGTTGATTCTGTCCATATACTCTTCTTCTGATATCTCAACAAAGCTCTCGTCATCTACTGCAACCTCTGATGCATAGAGCTTGTTATCCTTTGCGTAAAAAATCACTGAGAAAAACCTCCTGTTATATAGTATTCATAAGTGTAGCCTGCCTTGAATACTGCAGAGCCGAATTCACTTGATGCCATCTGTACATTAAGGGAGAATCCGCCTTGAGTCCAGGTTGTAAGGGTTGTATCTTCAGAAAAGGAGGTGGTTTTTCTGGTTTCATTATTGCCCCAGAATAAAGAAACACCTCGCAGGCCATCACCATTTACAAAAACAATAATTGTGTTTGATATAGTTATATTCTGCAATTCGTTGCAGACAATATATGCCGTTTTGGGTCTGAAAGGAAGACCGCTGACAGAAAATACAGACGTATCTGCTTCGGGGGTAAAATATCCTCTCACAGCATAAGGAGCACTTTCAAGCTTTGCGCCATAAGTATCAATCAAAGCAGAAGAGCCAAGAGAAACACCACGTTTTACCACAGCGTCCTTAATTGTGCTCTTTGCATTTTTAATTCTTGTAATCTCATTAGCAATACTCATACAAATCCCCCTTAAATCTGCGCAAGAAGCTGATCGAGTCCCATAATCTCTTTGCCAATCTCCTGAAGAGCACCTTCAACCGTCTGGCTTGAATAGTAGTTGCCCGAATCATTGATTCTATTGGAAAAATAATTCTTTACAACCCTGTCCTCACCAAGATAATACTTGTACGAAACACCGTTATTGGCAGGAAAAATCGCCATTGTAAGAGAATTCTCGCCTGAACTGTAGTAGGCTGTAAAAGTACCCATAGAAATTATGTCGTCAAATTTGATACCAAGGTTCAGATAATAAACAGTATTTGACTTGAACTCATAGCTGAAAAGTTCTTCTTTTGTGGCAAAAAAGCCAGCATTGACAAAGGCAGAGTTGCCACCAACGGAAGAAGAAACAGGCTCCAGAGTGTTGCTGTTTTTTGCATAGCTCCACATCTCACCGTTTGCTTTGTTAAGGAGAAGGAGTGTGCCTTTTTCATAAGACGCAAAGCATACAAAATCACCGCTTCCCGCAACAGATGCAAGGGTTGAAAGTCCGGAAAACTTTATCTGATAAATTGCATTGTCAGCATCTGCATTATCAAAAAGTGAATCCAGATTTGCATAGGAAGTTGCAGGAATAAAGCTCTTGATTTTCCAGTAGGATTCCTCAAGTCTGCTGTCGGGAAGTCTGAAGCTTTCTGCAAGGTGTTTGGTTTTAACAGCACCATCTGTAAGACCCGCACCCTCACCCAGGGCATTCTTACCGCTGTCAATATACTCGCTCTTCTCGCTGTCATAAACAAACCAGTTGCCATTTTCGCCCACATAGGGGGTCATCACGCTGATGTCCTTTATGTCGGTCAACAGATTATTAAGCTTCTCCTCATACTCCAGAAACTCTGTGTTACCCTTTGCAAAATTGTCAGAAAACTCGGCGCTGTTTCCGACAATGAAAGTGTCGGAGGTGGTGTGATAGACAACCCCCGAATCTTTGAAAGCTTTAATCTGTGCACGCACGTTTCCGCTCTTAAAGATATGTTTTCTCTGCACCTTCCACAGAAGCTTAACGCCCTCCGACGTAAGCTCCGAGGGAAGCACAAAATAGTTTACTGTACCGTCGTCAAAGGTAAGGTAAAGACGGTAGATGCGGTCGGCTTCATTTGCACCGCTGATAAAAAATTCAATTTTACGCGCAAGATTATCCCCTGCAAATCCGATAAATCTTTCGCTTTCGGGAATGGTAAGTTTTCCATTCAGAATTGTAATCATAGACTACACCTCCACCATTGACCCAAAAAGAAAGAGAAATTGCACCAAACAATGCAACCGTCAGCGATTTACCGCTCGCAAAAAATAAAATAATAATAAAAGCCGTTACGTTTAAAACAAATACAACTTTATCACACACCGTATAGATGACCGCAAGCACACCCAAAGCG
>CALEIO010000011.1 GCA_937875885.1 uncultured Clostridia bacterium
CCTTGTGGCAGATGCTATGGAGCCGTACCTCAGAGCAAGCGGTATAGATTTTGTTCGCAATAATCCCGAAGATACCCTGAGCAAGACCATTGCAGATTCCAACAAAGGCAACTATGACCTGCACCTTGCAATTCACTCAAATGCCTCTTCTGCAGACAGGGCAGGCAAGGCAACGGGAGTGCAGGTGTATTATTATCCCACAAGCACAAAGGGTAAGCGCCTTGCAAATGTAGTGGCAGATAATTACAAGGGTCTTTATTATAATCCCGACAAGGTTTCTGTAATTCCTACCACAAGCCTTGCAGAGGTGCGCAGAACAAAAGCCCCTGCTGTGCTTGTGGAAACCGCATTCCACGATAATCCCTCGGATGCACAGTGGATAAGGGAGAATATAGACGGCATAGCCCGCACTCTCTCCCGAAGTGTTGCAGATTATCTGGGAGTTCCATTTGTAACTCCTTGATTTATAGCGGGATTGATGTATAATATAAGGTAGAAAAATATTGGGAAGTGATATTATGCTTAAAGAGCTTGATATGAACATTATCAACGAGGTAATGGGAAATCTTGAAAAAAATAATATGAAGCCTTATTTCTGCAATACATCAAAGGATGCTGCAGAGCTTGTGAAAACTCTCCTTAATAAAGGTGATGTTGTTGCAACAGGTGGCTCTGCTACTCTGGGCACAACAGGAATCCTGGAGATGCTCAGAAACGGTGACTATGAGTTTATTGACAGGGCAAAGGCTACTACTCCCGAAGAGATGGAGGAAGTGTATCTTGGTGCATTCAGAGCAGATGCTTACCTTATGAGCACAAATGCGCTTCTCCGTTCAGGTGTGCTATATAATGTAGACGGAAACTCAAACCGTGTAGCGGCACTTCTTTATGGTCCCAAAAGTGTTATTATTGTATGCGGATACAATAAGATAGTAGAAAATCTGGAGGAAGCTGTGTACAGAATGAAGACTGTTGCGGCACCTCTTAATACAAAACGCCTCACCACAGGCTCTTATTGTGAGCATGCAGGTGAGTGTGTATCTTTGAAGCTTGATAATCCTTCTATGTGCGATGGTTGCTCGGGTACAGGCAGAATTTGTTGCAATTATGTGCTTACAGCACAGCAGCGCAAAAAGGATAGAATCAAAGTAATTATTGTAGGTGAAGAATTAGGTTTCTGATCTTATGATGTGAGAATAACTATGTAACACCAGGTTGAGCTATCCTCCGTAGTGGCGGAGGATAGCAATTACTGACATAACTTATTACTTGTTCTGATTATTGCTCTTGTTCTGGCTCTGGTTGTTATTTTTATTCTGATTGTTTTTATCGTTGTAATTCTTGTTCTGGTTGTTGTTCTGGTTCTTATTCTGATTATTGTTCTGATTCATTTAAGGCACCTCCCTTGTGAATCTATTATCTGCAATCCAAGGTGTATTATTCTATGAAGGATTTTTTTGACAGAATCAGTCCTTTGCTCTCTGCAAAGGATATTGAAATTTTTAGAAATGAATATGAAAAACCATCTTACAGAGGGGTGAGGGTTAACACCCTGAAATGCTCCGCAGAAAAGTTCTACTCACTTGTAGAGGAGTTTTCCGAGGAGCTGACAACACCTTTCTGCAAAGATGGTTTATATATCCCCGAGAGTTCGGCTTTCAGCGGAAATCACCCTTTGCACCACGCAGGTGCGGTGTATTTTCAGGAGCCTTCTGCAATGTCGGCGGCATCTGTTCTTTGTGCTCAAAAGGGGGACAAGGTCCTTGATTTGTGTGCGGCTCCGGGAGGAAAATCCACCCAGCTTGCGGCTCAGCTTCAGGGGGAAGGACTCCTTTGGAGCAACGAGATTGTGCGCAGTCGTGCTAACATTCTGCTTTCCAATATAGAACGCTGTGGTGTGAGCAATGCTGTGGTATCCTGCGCAGACCCCGAAAAGCTCTGCGATGCGCTGGAGGGTGTGTTTGACAAGGTGCTTGTTGATGCTCCTTGCAGCGGCGAGGGAATGTTCAGAAGAGATAAGAATGCATACGGAGAATGGAGTCCGGAGCATTCTGATTCCTGCAGTGTCCGTCAGCTTAAAATTCTTGAAAGCGCAAAGAAAGCTCTTCGCCCCGGTGGTGTGCTGGTTTACTCTACCTGTACTTTTTCCTATGCAGAGAACGAGGGTGTTATCGAAGCTTTTCTCAAAGAAAATCCTGATTTTGAGCTTGTGGATTGTGAGGAGAAGTTCGGCAGACGAACACTCTGCGATAAAGTCTGCAGAATCTATCCTATGGATGGTGGCGAAGGTCACTTTGCGGCAAAGCTTCGCAAAAAAGAGGGTGCCTTTGAGGGCTATTGTGCTGAACATCAGACAGAGCCTACACCCGAAAAGAAAATTCCACAGTTGGTGTGGGATTTCTTTGCAGATACATTTTATGATCAGACACCTTATAAGCGACTTTTGCTTCGTGGTGATGAGGTGTATGTGCTTCCCGGGTTTTGTCCTGACCTTAAGGGTACGGGAGCAATACGTGCAGGTGTATTTGCAGGAACAATCAAGAAAAGTTATTTTGAACCTGCCCATGCTTTGTTTATGGCGGCAAAGGCAGATAATATAAAAAGGATAGTTGATCTGAGTACAGATGATACCAGACTTGCCCGATTCCTCCACGGTGAAGAGATTCCAGTGGATGAAAATATAAAAGGTTATACTGCAGTAGCAGTTGAGGGAATTGTGACAGGTTTCGGTAAAGTATCCGGAGGAATGCTTAAGAATAAGTATCCCAAAGGACTCAGAAATATGTAAAAGGTGAATTCAGATGGACAGGCTTTGTGACATTGGCGAAATTAAAAGAATAATGGAAAGCTCCGGTTTTTCTTTTTCCAAGGCATTGGGACAGAATTTTATTGTTAACTCCTCTGTGTGCCCCAGAATGGCGCAGATGTGCGGTGCTGACAAGGACTGCGGAGTGCTTGAGGTAGGTCCCGGTATCGGTGTGCTTACAAACGAGCTGTGTAAGGTTGCAAAGAAGGTTGTTGCGGTAGAGCTTGACAAGCGTCTGCCCGATATCCTTGCAAAGACCCTTGCAGACCACGATAACGTAAAGATTGTAAGCGGAGATATTATGGAGATTGACCTGCACAAGCTCATCAAGGAAGAGTTTGAGGGGATGGATGTGGTAGTGTGTGCCAATGACAACATGGCCGTGGGAGCCTGCATCTTTTTTGAAGAATGTGGGATTGATGTGCCCGGTACGACCAAAGTTACCGGATTTG
>CALEIO010000012.1 GCA_937875885.1 uncultured Clostridia bacterium
ACTTGATGACAGACCTTTACAAGGAAACCGTAGACTTCACCAATAACTTCGACGATACCCTCCAGGAACCGACCGTGATGCCTACACGCATCCCGAACCTCTTGGTGAACGGTGCATCGGGTATTGCCGTGGGTATGGCCAGCAACATTTGCTCCTTCAATTTGAAGGAAGTCTGTGATACGGCCGTTGCGCTGATCAACGATCCGGAACATGACATTCTGGAGACACTGCCTGGACCGGACTTCTCCACCGGTGCGGAGCTGCTCTTTGATGAAGCAACTACCCGTGAGATCTATTCCACCGGTCGCGGCAGCTTTAAGCTCCGGGCCAAGTGGCGTTTTGTGAAGGAAGGTAATCTGATCGAGATTACGGAAATCCCTTATACGACGGCAACGGAAGTAATCATTGACAAGATTGTTGATCTGAACAAGACCGGCAAGATCAGGGAGATTGCGGATATCCGTGACGAGACCGGCAAGGACGGTATGAGAAGCAAGGTTATGGCTCTTAACGGCGGCGAGATGACGCTTGACTTTGAGGGCGACGTTCCCAACCTCGACGGCAGACACGTAGACGAAGGCGACTTCCATCTCCCTGCCGGCAGCTGCGCGTTTATTGTAGTTTAATGCACCTCGGTGCATTTACTAAGCTTGCCAAAGCAAGCTTAACTTCACTTCAGCTTTGCTGAAACTTCACTGCGCACGAGGTTCCCCGAAACGAACGTAGTTGAGTTTTGGGGGTTCGCATGGCAACTTCACTTGAACATAGTTCAAACTTCACTTTTTCGGTGAAGTTCACTTCGTGAGTGAAGTTATCCTTCGGATAGTGAAGTTCGTCACAGGACGAGTGAAGTTTTGCCTCGGGCAAAGTGAAAAAAAGGACTCCTTTCGGAGTCCTTTTTCTTATTTATTCATGCCTTTTCTTGTAAGAGAAATTCTGTGCTTCTTAACGTCAACGTCCTTGATCTTGACCTCAATAACGTCGCCGGTCTTGAAGAGCTCGGAGGGGTGCTTGATGAAGCGGTCGGACATCTCGGAGATGTGAAGAAGACCGTCGTGGTGAACGCCGATATCAACGAAGCAACCGAAGTCAACAACGTTTCTTACAGTACCCTTAAGCTGCATATCGGGCTTAAGGTCGGTTATTTCAAGAACGTCGGTGGAGAGGACGGGTGCCGGAGCATCGTCACGAATATCTCTGCCGGGCTTTTCAAGCTCGGAGATAATGTCCTCAAGAGTAGGCTCGCCGCAACCAAGCTCGCGAGCAAGCTTTGCGATACCATACTGGGTAGCCTTGAACTTCAGGAGCTTGAGATTGTTGTTTGAAACATCCTCTGTCGTGAAGTCGAATCTGCGAAGAAGATCCTCAGCAATAGCGTATGACTCGGGATGAACACCTGTGGAATCAAACACGTTCTTACCACCTGGAATACGAAGGAAGCCTGCGCACTGCTCATAAGCCTTGGGGCCCAGTTTGGGAACTTTCTTCAGCTCTGCACGGCTTTCAAATCTGCCGTTTTCTTCACGGTATGCAACAATGTTTTTGCAAACTGTGCTGTTAAGTCCCGCAATTCTCTGCAGCAGGGCAGGGGATGCGGTGTTAAGGTCTGCACCTACAGAGTTAACGCAGTCTTCTACAACGCCGTCAAGGGTTTCGCCCAGACGTTTCTGGGGCATATCGTGCTGATACTGACCGATACCGATGGACTTGGGGTCAATCTTAACAAGCTCTGCAAGGGGGTCCTGCAGACGACGTGCGATGGAAACTGCACTTCGCAGTGTCAGGTCAAGTTCGGGCAGCTCTGCAGCAGCCAGTTTACTTGCGGAGTAAATGGAAGCGCCTGCTTCGCTTACAACCATATATGCAAGGTCAGGTTTGTTTGCTTCTGCAATTACCTCTGCGGCGAACATTTCTGTTTCCTTGCTTGCGGTACCGTTGCCGATAGACAGCACGGTTACACCGTATTTTTTAATGAGTGTCAGAAGTTTAGCTTTTGACTGTGCAACCTGAGCTTCGCTGTGTGTGGGATAAATTACTGTTGTGTCAAGAACTCTGCCTGTGCCGTCAACTACAGCTACCTTGCAACCTGTGCGGTAACCGGGGTCAAGTCCCACAACAACTCTGTCCTTTACGGGAGGCTGCATCAGAAGCTGGTGCAGATTTGTTGCAAAAAGCTTCATTGCGGCAACGTCTGCATTTTCTGTGAGCTCTGCTCTTACCTCACGCTCAATGGAGGGGAGAAGAAGTCTTGTGTAAGCATCCTCGCAGGCTGTCATAACAGCTTCGCTGCAGGGGGATGTGCTTTTTACCATAACCTTTCTTATCATAGAAAGGGGCTTGTCTTCGGTGATTTCTACAGTAACCTTCAGGAATTTTTCTCTTTCGCCGCGGTTGATGGCAAGTACTCTGTGTCCGCTGATTTTCTTAACGGGCTCGGAGAATTCGTAGTAGCCTGTGTAAACGCTGTCAGCTTCGGGGTCTGTTGCAACGCTCTTTACAACGCCGTTGAGCCATACAAGGTTAAAGAGACGTTTGCGGATGTCGGGGTTGTCGGAGCAAACCTCGGCGATAATGTCCAAAGCACCCTGAAGAGCATCTTCGGGAGTGTCTACACCTTTTTCGGTATCAACGTATTTTTCTGCCAGGTCAATGGGGAAGGATTCCTGGTCTTCCTGGGCAAGGATGTATTCTGCCAAAGGCTCAAGACCTTTTTCTTTTGCAATTGATGCTCGGGTTTTGCGCTTGGGTCGGAAAGGACGATAGATGTTCTCAAGGTCTGCCATAGTTTCTGCATTGGCAATGGACTCTCTGATTTCGTCTGTCATCTTCTCCTGCGCTTCGATAAGCTCTGTAATTTCCTGTGCTCTTGCTTCAAAGTTACGCAGATACTCAAGTCTTTCTGCTACCTCACGGATGAGCTGGTCGTCCATAGAACCGTGCATCTCTTTACGGTAACGGGCAATAAAGGGAATGGTGTTGCCCTCGTCAAGAAGTGCAATTATGTTGCCCGCATACTCGGGCTTGATATTGAATTGTTCGGAAAGCTTTGCTATAAAATCCATAAAATAAAGTCCTTTTCAAATAAAATACGTTAAATATTATACCACAGCAACAGAGTTTTGACAAATCAAAAATGCACGGTGTAAGCGGAAGATTTTTCAAAGATTTTACAAAGGAGTTATAAATCTTTCAAAGAAAAATAAATTGCTGAAATCCTGCCACAAAAATATGTAAATCACTTGAATAAAAAATGTGGTTGTGATACAATAAACTTGGCATATTATATGGCTGAAAAATTTTATGAAAGGAATTTTCAACATGAAGACAAAGAAAAACTTTGCTCTCAAAGCATTAAGCCTTTTTATGTGCTTATTGCTTACACTTTCTACTGTTCTTGTTGCAGGTGTGTTCTCTACCGCTGCAGGCGCAGAAGAGGGTATCTACCTTAGAGGTAATATGAACGGTTGGAACTGCTACGAAGAGTATAAATTCGTAGACGAAGGCAACGGCATATTCACTCTGGTACTGGATATGACAGGCGGTAACTATGAGTTCAAGATTGCAACTCCCACCTGGAGCGTATCTATTGGTAACGAAACAAACGACAATGACAATGCTCATCTTGTTATTGAGGCAGACTCTATTATCAAGTTTACTGCTGACACTAAGACAAGAGATTACACAGCAGAGTCAATGAACGCAAAGAGCGATTTCACTCTCGGCAAGGATGCAGTAACTATCGAAGCTGAGAAGTACACATACGCTCTCGGTGCAGTAAACGTATGGGAAGATACAGCAGCTTCTGACGGCAAGTACGTTGGAGCTTTTGATGAAGGCGATTCCCTTAACTATGGCGTTACTGTTGAGGGCGACAAGGCTCAGGCTTATAAGTTTGAGATTCTTGTAGCTTCTGAAGAAGGCGGTATGTTTGACTTTACAGCTGGTACAGAGACATTTACAGCTGACTTCAGCGCTACCGGCGCATGGCAGACATACAAGACTGTAGTTATCACAAAGACACTCAACCCCGGCTACAACAGAGTCACAATCGATAATAGCTACGGTACATACAACGTAGATAAGATTGTTGTAACACCCGTTGTGGCAGCTGATGTTATTGGTGTTGGCGAGGGTGCAACAGGCTTCCTCGGTGATGCAAACGGTGACAATACAGTTAACGTTAAGGATGCAACATCTATCCAGAAGCACATTGTAGATATTGCAAAGCTCACAGATGATGGTGTTGCTAATGCTGATGTAGACGGCAACAACGCTGTAAACATCAAGGATGCAACAGCTATCCAGAAGCACATTGTAGGTATGGATACAGGCTTTGCTATCGGTCAGGCTCCCATTAAGGGCGACACATCCTTCAACTTTGCAAACTTCGACGCTGCTTCCGATGCAACTCTTGTTAAGGACGGTGTGTTTGAGGCAAAGAATGCAGGCGACTATGTATCTATTATTGTTAAGCCTGTTCTCGATGCTGTTTACAAAGTTACATTCGATGGCGCAGCTTGGATTGCTGTTAACGATTATGCATACGAAAATGGTGAAAATGTTGTTATCGAAGGCGAGACAGAGATTGTTGTTTACGCTGACGAAGATAACACAGTTGTTAAGAACATCAACTTTGAGTACATCAACAACGTTGAGACTATGGGTTATATGATTTTTGATGCATATTCAGATGTAGCAGGTTATCGTTTTGCAAACACATTTGCAATCAATGAAATCATCATCTCTACTGACGAAGGCGTTGAAGCTCCTGCAGGCACACTTCAGTTGAGCAACGGCAAGGTAGTAGAGGTTCCCGTAATCAAAGAGAACGAAACAAAGAAGATTACATTTGCTACTCCCGAAAATATCACATGGTTTGCATATTCTTCTGAGTATGCACTCTACACAGAAATCGAGGTTATCGGTAAGAAGGTTATGAACTCTGCTACCGATATCGCACTTGACGGTTATGTAAGCACAGCTGATGGCTGGACAGCTGCAGTTGACTATCCCTTTGAGACAACAACTGCAATAGAGGGCAAAGTAGGCTTTGGTTTTGATAAGGAAGTTACAGTTAACAAGATTGTTGTTATCGGTAAGGACGATCAGATTCCCGCAAAGGCTACACTCACAACAGCTGACAACAAGAAGGTTGAGATCACAGGTACAAAGAGCGGCAACGACGTTATCTTTGAGATTGAGGATACATACTCCTTCGGCTTCTACCTTGACTTTGGTCAGGAGATTACCTATGCAGCAGTTCAGGCTTACGGTGACGCTTCCTTCAAGGGTGCAACAACAAACGTAAGCTCTGCACAGGACTACACACTCTTTGTAAACGGTCTTACAGAGGATGACTCCCGTGTAATTGCAAACACAGGCAGCCACATCCTTACATCTGAGACAGGCTCTGACAGAGAGTGGACATACGATCCCTTCACAACAGCTAACTCTTCTGAAAACGAAGACGATCCTCTGATGGTTCTCAACTCTCCCGTTTTCTTTGCTCCCAACACACCTCTTGCAGAGGCAGCATACAACCTGACAATGGAAGAGATCTACAAGAGCATCAACTATGATGAGACATACGGTGACGTATTCTATACAGGTACAAACTGGCACAAGGTTTGGACACGTGATACTGCTATCTCTATGCAGTACATTCTCTCCTGGCTCTTCCCTGATATTTCAGAGAACTGCGCAGAGGCAAAGGTTGTAGGTACAAACGGCAACCTTACATTTGAAGAAGACACAGGTACAGGTGGTTCTTACCCCGTATCCACAGACCGTATCATTATGATGCTTGCTGTTTGGGAGACATACCTTGCAAACGGCAATGCAGAGACACTTGCTTACTTCTACGATGTAGCAGCTAACACAATTATGCAGGACTACGAAGTAGTTTATGATAAGGAAGCAGGTCTCTTCCGCGGTGAGACTTGCGGTCTTGACCACAGAGATAAGACCTACGGCGACTGGACAGGCGAAGACGACAAGAACGGTATTGTTACAATCGCTGAAGGCAAAGCAGCTTCTACAAATATCATCTACTGCCAGGTTATGAAGATTCTCTCTGAATCTGCAGCAATCCTCGGCAAGGGCGAGGAAGAAGCAAAGGCTTGGGCAGACCTTGCAGCAGACCTTGAGGAGGCTATCTCCACAAGACTCTGGCACGAGGATCTGGGCACATACTCCTCTTGGGAGTATCCCGACTGGATGGGTTCACCCCTTGCTTACAAGCAGGACGTTCTCGCTAACGGCTACGCTGTATGGTACAACATCGGTGGCGACGAGAAATCCAACTCTATTATGGAGAACCACACACTTGTACCCTTCGGTGCAAACACAGTATATCCCAACAAGAACGCAGAGCGTTGGACAGACTATAAATACCACGATTCCGGTGTATGGCCCGGCTGGGAAGCACTCCTTATGATCGGTGCTGTAAACCACGAGGATGAGAACAACCTCCTTGCAGAGGAGATCTGGAACTCCTGTATCCGTGGCGCGGTTTCCTGCCTCACAAACTATGAGGTTATCGACTACGAAACAGGTGAGGGCTTACACTCCACAATGCAGCTGTGGTCTGTTGCTGCTACTATGGCAGGTTACTACAGAGTGCTCTACGGTATGGAGTACACCACAGACGGTATCACATTCGATCCCTATGTTCCCGAATGGATGGAAGGTCCCTTCTATATCTATAATTATGAGTACAGAAATGCAAACCTCTCTCTTGAACTCTACGGCAAGGGCGACACAGTTAAGGAGCTTTACGTAAACGGTGAGCAGGTTGCTAACGATTATGTATTCCCCGCAGATGCAGAGGGTGAGTTCACAATCACAATCATACTTGAGGACAGCGGTGCAGAGGATAAGATCAACCTCAGCGTTGAGAACACAACAAAGGCTCCCAATGCTCCCAAAGCAACTCTTTCCGGCACAACACTCAGCTGGAACGAAGTTGATGGTTGCACATACAAGGTATGGACAGGCTCCGAGTATGTAGATGTAGCTGCTACATCCTACACAATCGATGCAACCAAGTACGGCGTATATTCCGTAGTTGCAGTTGATAAGACAACAGGCATCTGGTCCGAGCTTTCCAATCCCCTTACATACAGCCCTGTTTCCGTAAAGGTTAACAAGGTTGCAACAGATAAGCTCTCTTCACTCAACGCTGTAACATTCACAGTTAATGTTCCTGTTGACGGTGAGTATCAGATGTATGCAATCCACAGCAACACAAATGTTGGCGATCCCACATCTTCACTCACAGCAGCAATCCGTTCTGTATATGTTGACGGCAAGGATTCAGGCTCACTTGCATTCCCTGTTTCCAACTTCCAGGCTCAGAACAGTACTCACCTCAGACTTACACTTACAGCAGGCGAGCACACAATCGTTGTTAAGTATGACAATGCTAACTGGTACGACACAAATATGTCTGAGTCCAGAGATCAGTATGCTCACAACGATGTAGCATACAAGGCATTCGTATTTGATCTGGTAGATGGTGACTTCAGCAGTGCACCTATTACACCTCCTGTTGAGTCAGTAGATAACCCCTACGATATCGCAGTTGATGGCACCAAGTACCCCGTAGTAGAGGGCTATAACACAATCGTTTACTCTGCAAAGAGCGATTGGACAAAGGCTTATATCTACGCTTGGGGTGACAACGGCTCTATTGCTGAGTGGCCCGGTCAGGAGATGAAGTTTGTTGTTTCAAATGAATATAGCGAGAACCAGTTCGTTGCATACATTCCCACACAGTACACCAATTACATCATTAACAACGGCTCCGGCGAACAGACAGTTGATCTGGAAGTAGACAAGAGCCTTGGTATGTATATGGACAAGAAAGAGGACGGCAAGTGGACAATCGGCCAGTGGTCTCCCGAATTCTATGACTACAAATAATCGACCTGATTGGTTCACAATCCTGACAATCTGACAGATTAGATTAAAACTTCAGGCACACAGTTTCTTTACGAGGCTGTGTGCCTTTTGTTGTGTCAGAGAGCTTGTGGGAATATGTCTGGTGATACGTGATGTTCAGTTTTGTGGCAACAAGATATAAAAATGATTTTTCTGAATGAATGCTTCAGAAGTTGCAGGTTTCTGTGGTTTTTATGTGTGATGTTCAGAAAACAGCAGAAAAATCCCCGAATCAGCCGAAAACAGCCCGATTTTTTGGAGTTTTTATTGACATTGTTTCAAAATCGTTGTATTATAAAAGAAAATGAACGCGTCCCTCCTTTGAGTTTTTACTTGCAGAAATGGGACGCTTTTTTATTCGGATTTATTATCTTCTTCTGAAATTGAACACTTGCGGTGCTTATGTGGCTTCTTGTGCCAATGCTTTTTCGGGTGGGGATATGATGCTGTATATGAGGTGCAGAATGAAAAAAGGCTTAATATTATTGCTTGTAATTACCTTGTTGTTTGCAATTTTTGCAGATTTCGGTGCAAAAGAAACAATCGTGGTTTGTGCATCTTCAGAGCAATTCAGAAATGACGCTCTGCAGGAGCAGTTGGCAGAAAGATTTCCAAGCTACAACGTGGTTGTCACATATATGTCCACAGGTAAATCTGCGGCAAAGGTTTATGCAGAGGGTACAGGCACAGAGGTGGATATCCTTGTTGGACTGGAAACAGGCTATATGAACAAAATCAAAGATAACCTTGCAGACATCACAGGCAAGAGCAGAATTCCTTACCTTGAGGGTGTAACCCCGGAGGATAACGGAAATCTGTGGGTTACCTGGGAGCGTCAGGCAGGCGCTATTATTGTTAACACAGATATTCTTAAGAAATACGGACTGGAAGCTCCCAAAACTTATGAA
>CALEIO010000013.1 GCA_937875885.1 uncultured Clostridia bacterium
CATCGCCAAGACTACCTGTGAGCTGAATTTTGCCGGTGCCATCCATAACGGCTACCTCAATGGGAAGAATCTCACCGCCGACTGAAGTCCAGGCAAGTCCATTTACAACACCAACCTGATCTTTCTCGGAGAAATAGTTCTTGTTGTGCTTTGCGGGACCAAGGTATTCCTGAAGCTCTGCAGGTGTAACACGAATTGATTCGTTGTTATTGATTATACGTACAGCAGCTTTGCGCATAATCTTTGAAATTGTGCGCTCTAATGTACGGACACCCGCTTCTTTTGTATATTTATCAATAAGTGCGTAAAGAGCTGCATCTGTAATTCGGAAATTTTTAGTATTAAGACCATTGTTTGCAAGCTGCTTCTTTACCAAATGACGTTTTGCAATGTTGAACTTTTCTTCTCTGGTATAGCTGGAAAGTTCAATAACGTCCATTCTGTCTCTGAGTGGTTCAGAAATAGCACTTAAGTCATTGGCGGTTGTAATGAACATTACATCAGAGAGATCAAAGGGAATGTCAAGATAATGATCTACAAAAGATGTGTTCTGTTCACCGTCGAGAACTTCAAGCAATGCAGATGTGGGATCACCTTTATAGTCGTTGGAAAGCTTATCAATTTCATCCAGCACCATAAGCGGATTCATAGAGCCCGCTTTCTTCATACCTGTAATGATTCGTCCGGGCATAGAGCCGAGATAGGTTCTTCTGTGACCGCGGATTTCAGCCTCGTCCTTTACGCCACCCAGAGAAATACGAACAGACTTTCTGTTGATATCTTCTGCAATTGATAATGCGATGGAGGTCTTACCTACTCCGGGAGGGCCAACAAGACAAATAATATTACCTTTGGACTGGGGATTGAGTTTTCTTACTGCCAAAGATTCAATGATTCTGTCTTTTACTTTATCAAGTCCGTAGTGCTTTTTATCAAGCGCTGCTCTGACTTTTATGAGATCGATAAATTCTTCTGTGTATTCATTCCAGGGAAGTTCAAGACAAGTATCGATATATGTACGGATAAGAGCTGCTTCCTGACTGCCGAAAGGTAATCGGTCAAGCTTTGCACATTCTTTAAGGAGGATTTTCTCGGTTTCCTCCCCCATGTTTTTTTCGATTATTGCCTCGCTCAAAATTTCAGCTTCTCTGTCGGGGTCATCTCTGTCCCCTAACTCCTCCTGAATAGCTCTGAGCTCTTCACGCAGGAACATTTCTTTCTGTCCCTGTTCAAGATTAGCTTTGGTTCTGTCTGCGATCTCTCTTTCAATTCGGATAACAGCAAGATCGTTGTTAAGCATATTGATTAACACTTCTGCGCGTTCCTGTGAATCTGTTATCTCAAGAATAGACTGTTTGTTTCTGTAGTCAAGAGGAATATGTCCTGCAATGTAATCGCTTAAGTCGTGGCTGTATTTGCAAAGGCCTACTTTGAATAATATATCAGAAGGGAGCTTTGTATTGAGCTCCATATAGTTTTCGAATACTGATTTTAATGAACGGATAAGAGCTTGCTCTGTGTTTTCGTCGTCACACTCTGTTGTGTCAATTTCAAGAACATCTGCACAGAGATATGTGTGATTATCAACTACATATTTGATTTCAGCTCTGAATAAACCTTCTAAAAGCACACGAATGGTGTTATCGGGCTGTTTTACAACCTGCACGATTTTAGCGACAACACCTACCTGGTATAAGTCATTGACAATAGGATTGTTTTCAGAAGGGTCAAATTGCGCAGAAACAAAGATTCTCTGATCGTTGTCCATTGCATTATTTATAGCATTGATCGATTTTTTCCTGCCTACATCAAGATGAAGCATCATCTTGGGGAAAACGACTACGCCACGCAGAGGAAGCACAGGAATATCGGTGATGAGAATGTCGTTTCCTATCATAAATTACCTCGTTTAGAAAATTGCAATTGCCGTACGCCGAAAAAATCAGCGTACGGCATATAGATATTTACCTATAAATTATAGTTTGTGCAGCTAATTTACTGCATATTCTCATTGCGGATTACAGTAGCTTCAGCGTTATTGCTGATAACATCTTCTGTGATTATTACCTTTTCAATAGAGTCATCTGCAGGTACATCAAACATAAGTTGTGTGAGAGTCTGCTCCATAATTCCACGGAGTCCTCTT
>CALEIO010000014.1 GCA_937875885.1 uncultured Clostridia bacterium
GACTACCTTGCAGAGGTAAAGAAGCAGCAGATCAACCCCGGTGTTTGCAAGGGCGCTGACCTTTCTGTTGTATATACTCCCCTCAATGGTACAGGCAACAAGCTTGTTCGCAGAGTTCTTTCCGAAATCGGTGTTGAGAACGTTTCTATCGTAAAAGAGCAGGAGCTTCCCGACGGAAACTTCACCACTTGTTCTTTCCCCAACCCCGAAATCAGAGAAGCTCTTGAGCTTGGTCTTCAGATGTGCGACGCTGTAAAGCCTGACCTTCTCCTTGCAACTGACCCCGATGCTGACCGAGTTGGTATTGCTGTTCCTGACAGCGACGGCAGCTATCGTCTGATTACAGGTAACGAAACAGGCATTATGCTCACTGACTACATTCTCAAGTGCAGAAAAGAAAACAGTACTCTTCCCGAGAATCCTATCGTAGTTAAGACTATCGTTTCCACTCCCCTTATCAAGCGTATCTGCAAAAAGTACGGCGCTACTATGGCAGACGTTCTTACAGGCTTCAAGTACATCGGCGAAATCATCCTTGGTCTTGAGCAGAAGGGCGAAACCGACAACTATGTATTCGGTTTTGAAGAAAGCTACGGCTACCTTGCAGGTTCCTATGTACGTGACAAGGACGCTGTTGTTGCTTCTATGCTCATTGCTGAAATGGCAGCTTACTACAAGAAGCAGGGCAAGTCTCTCTCCCAGGTAATCGATGACCTCTACCACGAGTATGGTTACTACTACAACAAAACTCTCAACTTCTACTTTGAAGGTGCAGAGGGTATGCAGAAGATGAGCGAGATTATGTCAGGTCTCAGAGCAGATGCTCCCGAAAGCCTTGCAGGCTATACAGTTCAGGGTATCTGTGACTATCAGAACAGCACCGACACTGACCTTGTAAGCGGTGAAACTGCTACAATCAATCTTCCCAAGTCCAATGTTCTTTCCTACTCACTCGAAGGCGGAAACGCAGCAATTGTTCGTCCCAGCGGCACAGAGCCCAAGATTAAGCTCTACCTCACTTCCGTTGGCAAAACACAGGAAGATGCACTCAACATTATGGATAAACTGGAAGAAGCTGCTACTGCTCTTCTCGGTGTATAATTGAAAACTTAAATAAACACCTATGAAACTTCGGTTGTCTTTGACTTCCGAAGTTTTTTGTTTGTATTTTTATATTGACATTTTCGAACGCTTGTTCTATAATATTCATATAACAAACATTTGTTCTGCTTTTTTGAAGGTAGTTATAATGAGAGTAATTTTACATTCAGACTGCAACTGTTTTTTTGCCAGCGTGGAATGTCTTTATAATCCAGAAATCCGCAATAAACCTGTGGCTGTGTGCGGCAATGCAGACGAAAGACACGGCATAGTTCTGGCAAAAAATGAAATTGCAAGAAAATACAAAGTACAGACAGGGGAGCCTATATGGCAAGCTGTGCAAAAATGCCCCGATCTGGTAATTGCCAAAGCACATTACGATAAGTATCTGCGATTTTCAGAAATGGCAAGCAGAATATACAAAGACTACACCGATATGATTGAGCCTTTCGGTCTGGATGAATCCTGGCTGGATATCACTGCATCTGTCAGGGATTTTGCTCAAGGAAAAGAAGTGGCAGAAGAAATACGTCGCAGAATAAAATATGAGCTTGGTATAACTGTAAGCATTGGTGTAAGCTTCAACAAAATATTTGCAAAGCTTGGCAGCGACTACAAGAAACCCGATGCGGTTACTGTTATCTCTCCCGAAAATTACAAAGAGATTGTTTACCCCCTACCCGCCAAAGATTTGCTGGGAGTAGGCAGAGCAACAAGCAAAAAGCTCCGCACTCTGGGAATATACACCATCGGCGATATAGCATCTGCACCAAAGGCTCTTTTACGTTCTCATCTGGGAAAATTCGGAGAACATCTGTATGCATTTTCAAGAGGATACGACTTCTCCCCCGTTAAACACGTAGGGCACATAAATCTGCCCAAATCCATCGGCAACTCCACCACAACCGCAAGAGATATGAAAACTCTGCAAGACGCTTCCATAGTGCTTACCGTACTGTGCGATAGTGTTTGCCGACGTGCAAGAGAGCAAAAGCTCTCGGCCTATACCATCGGAATCAATGTAAGAGATAAAGACCTGTACATTATAAACAGACAGACCAAGCTAACCAGAAGTACTAATCTCAGCAGTGAGGTTACCGAATGTGCAATAAAGATGCTTGAGTACAACTATAGTTTCTCAAAACCCATAAGAAGCATCGGAGTTACCCTCTCCGACTTTGTTCCCTCTTATGAAGCGCAGCAGACAAGTCTTTTCACAAACGAACATCAGCGAGAAAGGCTGGAAACCCTGGACCATTCCCTTGATGTACTCAAGCAGCGCTTCGGCAGTTTTTGTGTGCGTCCTGCCTCTTTACTTCTGGACAAGGAATTATCCGCTTTTTCACCAAAAGAAGAACACACAGTTCATCCCGTAGGAATTTTCACATAACAAAAGGACACCTGAAAAATCAGATGTCCACTCTTAAATACAGGAGGTATTCAGATGAAAGAATTTGTATCAGTAACAGCTAAATTTGACTGTGACGGAAACCTTATGCCCGTAACTCTGCACTGGAAAGACGGCAGAAGTTTTGACATTGACAGAATTCTGGATATAAGATACGCCGCCTCACTGAAAGCGGGCGGCGCGGGAATTCGTTATTTATGCAGAATTGCAGGCAAACAGCGCTATCTGTTTCTGGATAATAACCGCTGGTTTGTAGACTGCAAAAGCTCGAAAAACTAAACTGTAAAATTAGTGGAAGATAACGTTGAAGTCATTCTCGGGGAGTCTGATTTCAACTGCATTACCCTCAAGGTCTGTTGCTGTAATAACAGCGCTCTTTGTTGTATCGTTGTTATACTTAAGCTCGATCTCACTCATAGAGAGAACCTTGTATGTACCTGTTACTGTGTTAGCGTTACCATAAGCACCGATAAATGCAGTAAATGTGCCATCCTCTTTGAAGCAGAGCTCACCGCCGTGCTCCTTGAAGCTGCTGCCGTAAACCTGAGTAAGCTCTACAGCTTTACCTGTAAGGTCAAATGCAAGCTCGGGCTTGTAACTCTCTTTGAGAACTGCAAGCTTGTTTTCTTCTGCTGTAGCACCTGTTGCCTGCTGATTTGCTGCAGCTGTTGTTGTAGCCTCATCGCCTGTTGCTGTGTCTTCAGGAGCCTTTGAGCAAGCTGCAAGCATAAAGCAGCTGAATGTCATAAGAACAGCCATCATCAAAGCAATAAATCTCTTTTTGTTATTCATATTATTTTTCCTCTTCTTTCTGCTCAAGTATAGTGAGCAATGATTTTCTTTTTATCATTTTTCCCTGATAAAAAATATATTCTTCTCCATCTCCGTTTTTAAGCTCTTCAATATCAAACTCGGGCTCGTGATTTTCCTGCATTTCCGATGCAGCATAGGTCACGGGCTCTTTTTTCTCTGAAGAGTCGGAATTGGAGTTTGTTCCGTTGGGAATACCGTCACCCGCTATCATAGCGTACATATTGGGATAAAGATAGTGGCTGACAATAAGCGCAAAGGGTGCAGGAATAAGCACTCCGAATGCAAAAGGTAAATATGCAGTTAAAATCACTTTAACCAATTGCACGGGCAGCAGAGATGAAAGATACGAAATCAAAATAAAAGGTATCATAACCACTGCAACAAGAGCTACTGTACCGAGAGTTGCAAAGAAATTATTTTTGAATTCACCGAAAGTCATCAATGCACTATTTTTGTAAATATCTTTTTGTCTGAGGTCAAAGGAAACCGTCATAAGCGGTACTGTATAAAACATAAATAGAAAGAATACCGCAATAACAAACAGAAAAAACATTACAACATAGAATATCCAACCAAAGGATGCGGCCAACCCGGAATACAAAGAAAATCCAAAATAGCATCCCACAATGCCCAGATACATTACTATTCCCCAGCACAGAAAACGTAAACCGTTATCTTTAACTGCGGTAAGATATGTTTTCAGTATTTTGTCAGGTCTGATATCTCTGGAATAGTCACGCGCCAGAGCAACAACACCTGAATAAAACGGAGCAGACAAAACCAGAATCAAGGGCAGAATTACAGACGCACTTCTGAACACATAAAGATACAGAAAAGCTGCAATACCCACAGACAGGAAAAGCGGCACCGCAAAAATAAGATTCACAAGAATCAATTTACCAAAATTTGAACGGAGCTTGTGGAGCAAAAGTTCAAACCCAAGTTTTTTTCTATCCTGGTACATATAACACGTCCTTAAACAGTAATAGTCATCAACTGAAAAACAAGCCCGAAAAAGCCGTCCACAGCATCATATCTGTCAGCGCAGCAGCTGCTGTAAGAATGAGCAGATAGACGCTTCGCACAAGATAAGTGCGAAGATGTGCTGAAACAGACACAGAGTTTGATTTAGAAAAGAAAACAACACCGGCAACAGTACAGGAAAAGCTATGGGCCTGAATACATTCAATAATCAGCGCAAAGGTGAAGATGAAAGTTCCTCCAAGCATTATAAGAAGATAGAATCCCACACCTTTGAATCCATAGGTTATAAACAAATATCCTGCAGAAAGTCCCGTGCCAAATCCCTTGAATGCAGGTGCAACAGGTATGGCAACCATTCCCCAAGGAGCAAGTCCGCACAAAAAGACAAAAATCATAAAGATAAAGTCTGAAGCGAAGCTTGCCGCAAAGGTTGAAAACACCGGCTGTCCCAATCTGGCAGACAGATTGGTTGTAAACAGAAAATCAAGCTTATCAAGCAACGTAGCATCTGCCTTTGTTGCTGACAATGAGCCCAGTAGCATTCCCACAGCAAACATAAAAGTATAAAAGATAACTGTGGAATACCTGTGCATAAACTTCGGCAGGTCAGGTATGTCTTTATTTTTAAGAAAAGATAACCTGCGCCGCCTAGGGGTGAAAGAAAACACAAAACCTCTCATATAAGCCTCCTGATAACGGTTGTCCGTATTCAGTACAACTTATGAGGCTGTGATAAAAATTATGCTTCGGCAGCAAGCTCTCCTGCACGTTTTGTGCAAGCAGCCATTGCTTCTTTAACAGCACCTTCAAGATTATGCTCGTAAAATTTATTGAGTGCTTCGATGGTAGTACCACCCTTGGAGCTGACCTTCTTTATTAAAGTATCGGGGTCATCACCTGATGTGCGGAGCATCTCGGCACTACCCTCCATTGCAGCACAGATAAGATTCATAGCGCAATCCTTATCAATACCCACAGACTGGGCATAATCAGCCATAGCCTTGGCAAACAGATAAAAATAAGCAGGAGAAGAGCCGTTTACAGAGATAATGGCATCCATTTTGTCCTCTTCAAACTCTTCTACAACACCGCTTGAAGCAAACATAGAAGTTGTAACTTCACGCACATTTTCGCTTACATTCTGTGAGAAGCACATAGCTGTGGCACCCTTCCCCACAAGCAAAGGAGTGTTGGGCATAACACGCACAACAGGACATTCAAGACCAAGCTTTGTGCGGACAAAATCAATAGTGATACCTGCTGCAATAGAAACAAAAGTCTTGTTCATATCTGCAACGGAAGCTATCTCTGTTATAACCTCTGAATAATTCTGGGGTTTAACCGCAAGTACTATAATATCACATTTCCCGGTGAGAGTACAACTATTTTCCTCTGCAAAAATGCCTTTTTCTGCAAAATATCCCAGTTTTTCTTTATCCATATCAAAAACAGCGATATCAGAAGCAGGTGTACCTGCTCCCAGAAGGCCTTCTATAATGGCAGTTGCCATATTACCCGCACCTATAAAACCAATTTTCATATTAACCTCCATATTGAGTAATCACAACTTTGTAGATGAGTTAATGGGACACTTAAAGCTTAAACCGAATTTATTGGATGAGCCATCCTTGGCATAATCACCCTCAAAGAAAACTTCAAGTTCATCTATTCTTCTGTAAAGAAGTCCCCATACACAGCTAGGTCCTGCATGATGATACTGAAGCATAAGATAGATAAAATCATCCTTGTTAATCTTGCTGAGATAAAACTCGGTTGCTTCAGAGGGTTTGCCTTTGGTAACATAATCAGCATAGACATACCCCGATTTACCATCTTTGGTTTTTACCTGATACCAATTATTTTCAGCTTCAGTTTTAACCAGGGTCAGAAGATCACCTGTATTAAGTGTTGTAACAACACTGTAGGAAGTACCGGGGCCACTGCGCAAATTAACATTTGTGCTGTTAATATATGCATCCTTCTCCGATACACCTTCCTCGGGAACAACAGCTGTGAATATCTTCATAAAATCAGTATCATTGGTAATCATATTTGGTCCAAGGTTATATGCAAAAGAAACCAAAGCATCAAACTGCTGCTGATTGCGGTAGATTTTATATTTATTAAGATAATTGTTGACAGATGATGTATATCCATCGTTGTTTACAGCCTGCACAAGATAGGCATAGGCTTCACGCTTGGTCATATCATTGTAGAAACTGTCGCCAAGATAAATAACCTTGCCGTATCCCAATGTGGGAATATTGTTGGCAATAGTATCGAAATACACGCTGGCGCTGTAACCCTCAAAGTCTGCAAGCAAGGAAATAAGCTCATCCGTAGCTCTACGGTTATCCATTGTTTCTTTATTTATATCTTTTGTTGATCTGATGAAAATTGTAGTCTTTGCATCCTCAGGGGCAAGAGTACAAGTATTCCAAGTACCATCGGATTTTGCATAAGCTACAACATCAAAAGTGCCGCTGCTAGAGATAGTGGTAGTACCAGACCATACATAAGTTTTGCCGTCTTTAACTTTATCGGTCGCATTAACTGTGACAGTTTTACCACCCACAGCAATCTCGAATTTCACTTCTTTCTGTTTGGTGTTGGTTACTGCACAAAGTGTAACGGTCTCCCCTTTTGCAGCTGTATTGGGACTTGCATAAGCAAAACGTACAGGCTCTGCATCCTTAACAGTGACAAGGCAGGTCTTTGAGCTCAAAGAATTCTTGGCAGTAATTACAACCTTACCCGTTGAAACCGCTGTTATAAATCCATTCTGAACTTTTGCTATAGATTCGTCAGAGCTTATCCATTCAATCTTCTCGGAGGAAGAGGCTCCATTGTAATATGTTTTGCCAACAGTAATTGTAGCTGTTGAGCTGCTTATGGTCAATTTATCGGAAGGGTTGCTGACAGTTACTGTGCAGGTCTTTGTCTGTGTATCTGTATAGGCTGTTATAGTGGCTGCACCTACAGTCTTTGCTGTAATAATACCTCCGCTGACAGCAACAACTGACTTGTCTGATGTCTTCCATTTAACAGAAAAGTTTGATGTAAGATATGCAGAGTTTCCGTTTTCAATATTAAGGTTTTCCACAGCATTGCCCTCTGAAAAAATCAGAAGTTCATCTTCTTTGGGCACAGTAGTAGACTCTGTAACAGTAAACACACATTCTGCAGTTTTGTCAGACTCTTTGATATATGCAGTTACTGTTGCTTTACCGGTTGACTTTGCAGTAACTACACCACCTGCTGAAACTGTAATAACATTCTTATCGGAGCTGCGATACATTACTGACGCTGCTCCACCTTGTGAATTTGTATAAGCTGTGAGAGAATATGTCTTACCCTCTTCTATTGTTACAGATGACTCGTGAAGAGAAACATCGTAAACTTTTGGCGCTTCCTGCACGTCAGGCTCTTTGCCGAGCAAAGATTCAAGAGCAGAACTACCTGCCCATTCCACCATATCCTTGTCTGTCTGTGGAGGCTGGGAGGGCTGTGGTTCTTCTTCAGGAAGCTCAACACCCAGTTTGGTATATGATCTGTATATGTAACCTGTTGTGGTGCCGATTTTCACTTTAATCCAAAGTTCTTCTGTATTGTCAACTACAACAAATGTTATATCTGCAGATAAAAGCTTGATTGAATCATAATCGGATGAAGGGCCTTTTCTGAAGTTGACCTCATCTGTTGTAACACCGTTTATGGTAACACCTGAACCTGAAGGCACTTTAAGATAATCGATAGAACAATAGCCTTTTGTTCCGTCGGTACGGGAAACATAAGCCCAGCCGTTTGTGCTGTTTTTGAGAAGGCTGAGAGTTTCTGATTTATCCAAAGTAGTAATTATATTATCATCCGTAATCTTTGCAGAGGATCTGAGTCTTACAGAATCAGTTGTTGTAACACTGTTTGTTGCAGCTGCTGATACAGAAAATGCAGAAAAAGCACCCATAAAAACTATCAAAGCCAGAAGCAACGAAGTAATTCTATTTGAGAACTTTTTCATCAGCTCACCTCCTGAAAAAAACTATATAAACATAAAACACGCTTACATATATATATATTGTACCATATATAGCAAGCGTGTTCAAATTACAATTTTGATTTTTTCTGTAAATTATTGGGTTTATCTGAATCTGATTTTACGACGCCAGTTCATAATATATTGAGTTATTATCCTTGAAAGTGCCAGATCGTAAACAATAAAAACACCATTGCCTGCAAACAGGAACACCCAGGGCAGATAAAACCCAAGAATCTCAAAACTTTCTTTGGGAATTGCAAGCACACATATACTCACAAAAAAAGCCGCAACCATACACAGGTTAAATATCAGAAACTTGATTATATACTGAACTACGGGCAGTTTTATTCTCTCTATGAGTCCTTTAAGAATCGGATACACACCAAGAAAAGCCACGTAATAAAGGGCAGCTTCTTTATCCGCTACAAGCAAAAAAGATAATACCGATACCACTCCATACACAGCAAAAGCAGAAAAGTATCCTGCTTCAAGCACAACTGCAGCAAGCAAAGTTCCTGCAATGCAAGGAATTGCATAAGTACCCACAGGAATAAGTCCTGTAAGCAGCAGCAAAACCAAAGACAAACCTGCAATTACAGAAGAAAATGCCAGGGCAAAAGTTTTGTTAACTGTTTTTCTCATAACTTAACAACACAAGCACAGGTCTCCGCCCATGCACTCACAACAAGCATCGGCACAACAAAGTGCTGTACACATATCACAGCTGTTGCAACCACCTGCACCATAAGTACGGTTATACTCGGGAGATGTATAGTTGCGCTGATTGTTGACCTGATTAAATATCTGGTTGAACTCTGCATTTCCTGGATCCATATTGCAGGCAGTTCTGAAATAAGTATATGCCTGATCTGTCCATCCTCTGCGGTAATTGATCATACCCTGCAGGAAGTACCACTCCGCATCACGTTTTGTGGCGGGAACACCGTTGAGTATAGTCTGTGCATCATCAAGTCTTCCTGAATTAATGTAATTTCTTACATCAGGATAATTTGTGCGGACGCTATTGCCACTTGCAGCACCGGTGCTTTGACTGTACCTTCTTCCCTCTTTGCGCATATGCTGAATCTCATCATAAGCGTCATTTATCTCCTGCATTTTTTCATTAGCAAGGTCTCTGAGGGGACTATCCTGATAATTATCGGGATGATATTTTTTTGCAAGTTCGCGATATGCGGTTTTAATCTGTTCATCTGTTGCGTTCTCACTGACACCGAGAACAACATAAGGATTTTTATTCATTAACTTGTCCCTTTCCGGACTTAAGCAAACTCTTCTGAGTCTTTGTAAGTCCGATTAAAACTATATTATCTAGTATATCTTCAAATCTTCTTTTGTCAATAAGTCTGTATGCAGAAGTAAGGAGATACACAGAATTATTCAGAATTCCGTTTGCATAGTCTGCGCTTTCCTCCTTGGAAAGCTTCAGTTTGTTATATATGGGATTAAAGGATTTATTCTTTATATCATCATCAATATCGCAGGCAGCATCCAGAACATATATCCACTTACCAAGATGATAGCCGAATTGCTCGTAAGCCGGTCGGATTTTTTCATCATAGGCCAATTCGGCAAACATAAACTCCAGAAGTTTTGCTGTAGGCTCTGCCGCCTGATCAACTCCCGCATCAGACTTTTCTGTCGCTATCTGAGAATTGTACATTTTTTCGCATTCAATATAATACTGCGGATACTTTTTCTTTGCTTTATTCTTCCACAATGCAGCCAAAGGACGAAGAAGTGTAAAAGCTACTTTACCGAAAAATGAAGAATCCCTGATGTTATCAATCACCTTGAAATAACACATCAACACCAACAAAGCCGCTGCACGCGACAGAATATCCGACTGAGTCTTGCAGTATCCACAGCTTTTCAGTGGATTGAATCTGCAACGTCCTTTTGAAAAAGAGGGACATTGCTCCCCGTTCGCCATAGCAAACACAGCATAAAACGTAAGATCGTAATTCAGCAAAAATGAGCTCAGAAAGGAATATTCTTTGCTCAGTTGTTTGCACAGACTGCAATAAACAGCTTTGTAACTTTCAAAATCTTTAACTTTAAGTTCAGGTTTGCAGATTTTTACATATCCGAACAAAACTACCCCTCCTTATGATTTTGCATATACATAGTATTATATTACAATAAATTTGACAATACTGCATTAACAAGTTGTAAATTTTCTTTTTGTATTGAAAACATCCGGTATTGCAGTTATAATTAAACCCGAGGTGTTTTTATGAACGTATATGATTTTGATAAAACTATATATAATGGTGACAGCACCGCTGACTTTTTCTTGTATTGTCTGAAAAAGCACCCTAAAATTACAGTTCTGCTCCCTTCTATTCTTGCAGGATTTGTGAAATTCTATGTGCTGAAAATCGGAACAAAAACTCATTTCAAACAAAAGATTATGCGATTTGTAAAATACATAGATTACAAAAAAGACATTGAGGATTTCTGGAACAAGAAAAAATCTGGCATTAAGGAATTTTACAAAGCACAGCAGAAAAAAGACGACATCATCATTTCGGCTTCCCCCTACTTTGTGGTGGAGCCCATGTGCAAAGCTCTGGGAATCAAGCATATAATCTGCTCCCCCGTTGATGAAATAAGCGGCAACTACACAGGAGAAAACTGCCACGGCAAAGAAAAGGTTGTGCAGTTCAACATTCATTTCCCCGATGCCACTATTGATGAGTTTTACTCTGACAGCTACAGTGACACACCTCTGGCTGAAATTGCAAAGAAAGCTTATATGATAAAGGGTGACAAAATCACCCCCTGGAAATTCAGATAATAATGCATATACAAAAGCGCAGGATTTTCTCCTGCGCTTTTATTTTTATTCTGTTCTGAGAGCTGTTACCGGATCTTTGCGGGCTGCTTTCTTTGCAGGGAACAAACCTGCAAAAGCTGTAAGCAAAACGCTGAGCAACACAAGAATTACTGCAGCACCCACAGGCAAAGCAGCGCTTACGGCTGTAGTATCTGCAACAGCGTGGATTATAGCATTGGCAGGAATCAGCATAAGGAGTGTAAGAAGAACACCGATAAGACCTGCACACAAGCCAATGATAAATGTTTCGGAAAGGAACACCTGGGAAACATTTCGTTTAGATGCACCAACTGCACGGAGAATGCCGATTTCCTTTGTTCTCTCCAACACAGAAATATATGTGATAATACCGATCATTATTGAAGAAACAACAAGGGAAACGCTGACAAATGCAATAAGAACATAAGAAATAACATTAACAATCGTGGTAACAGAAGAAAGCAGGAGTCCGATATAATCTGTATAAACAATCTTGTTTTCCTCTGAAGCATTCTTGTTATAATTTTCGATACAATCTGCAATATTGTCTTTATCCTCAAAGCTATCGCAGTAGATAGAAATGCTTGAAGGAGCATCCACACTCACCACACCAAAGGCAGACATATTATCATCGTAATCTCCTGTTGAAATGTATCTCTCATAAATTGAAAGAAGCACGTCATCTTCAGGGTCTGCAAGATAGCCATCAAGCATAGCTGCAAGTTCGGTTTCTCCCAGAGCCATCATCTGTTGTGCAGCCTCGGGATTCTGTGCATACATCATTGTAAGCATATCCTTGCAGATTTTTGCTTTTTCAGACACTCCAATCTGAGCAAGATAGCTCTTGGCATCATCAATTCTTTCCTCATCATCTGCAGGAGCAAACTTAAGGTTATTGAGCACGTTGATGTCAGGACTTGCAATCTGGGACTCTACCACTGCACTTTCATCGGTATAGTCAATCAGATATTCTGTAAGGCTTCTTGTATATGCAAGATTTCCGCTGATTGTAAGATTCTCTGCATCTGCTACAGGTTTAATTACACCGCTTATTTTAAGCTCGATGGATTTATCCAGATTATCTTCGATTCCATTAATATCGTTGCCTATATAATCGAATGTACCCTTATCATTCTCTACATAAAGGTCACACCAGGGTACAAGGCTGAAAGTTTTACTGCAGAATTCTTTGTAGGAGAAGGATTCTGTATCAATCTCCACCTCTTCTCCCGCATCAATCTGCTTCATAAGCTCTTCATAGTCTGCAGAAGAAAGCATACCTAACTGATACAAAACACTTGTAGGTATCTCATTTCTTTCGTTAAGAACCAGAACAATATCGTTGTATTCTGAAGGCCAGTTTCCGTAAAGTACCTCGTAATTATCATATACAATATTACTGATATTTTCTCCATTCTGTCCGGGCAGAATCTCATCAAAATTATTAACACCCAGGGATTCCTCGGACATTCCCATATTGGAGAACATTTCCATCTCAAGATAAAGCATCTGTGTACCCTTTGATGCATACAGAGTGCTTCCGTCGGTGTTCAGAAAAACATCTTCGGGGTCGTATGTAAACACCTCGAAGCCCGGAGTATATGAGTAAACAATTCCGTTTTCACCTATGTAACTGTGGATTTCGCTATTCTTATCATCAAGATATTTTTTGAAATCTGTCAGGTTGTTCTCTGAAAAACTTGTGCTAAGAGAGGACTCAAGTTCAAGTGCTGTTCCGTCGGAATAAATCGCATCCGTATCGTGATCGAGATTTTCAAGATCAGTCATTGCAGAATCTGTAAGCTCCACTAGGCTTGAAAGATCCATTGTCTGGGACTCAAGCAATATGGGGTAAGATGACATAGTGCTCTTCTGAATATCAACAATATAGTTATTAACACCTGTAGATAATGCAAGGATGAGTGCTATTCCGATGATACCGATTGAACCTGCAAAAGATGTAAGCAGAGTTCTTGCTTTTTTTGTGAGCAGATTATTGAAGCTTAATGACAAGGATGTAAGAGCAGACATAGAGGATTTGCCCATATTTTTATATTCAGCTGTCTCTGAAACGGACTCATCTACCTCATAAGGATCTGTATCGCTCACAATTTTACCGTCACAGATATTAACAATTCTGTTAGAATATTCAGTAGCAAGTTCAGGATTGT
>CALEIO010000015.1 GCA_937875885.1 uncultured Clostridia bacterium
ATTTGGACAGAAAAGATCTTTCGACATTTCCGCTAATAACTACACCGCAATTGCATATGCAGAACTGAAAACAATCTCTTTTTGCACATTGTTATGTTATTGCGTGTATTTTTTGTAAAAATTAGCGGAATTACCTCTTTATTTATGGAAGAAAGAGGTATATAATAACTCTATTCTTATGTAACGCAATGTTATACTTGGGAGGATCCTTATGAGAATCGTCATTAAAATCGGAACCAGCACCCTTGCCCACTCCAGCGGTCACTTAAATATCCGCCGGGTGGAAGAGCTTTGCAAGGTGATCAGCGATATTAAAAATGCAGGAAACCAGGTCATTGTGGTTTCCTCCGGTGCTATCGGTGTTGGTATGGGTAAGCTCGGTCTGCCGGAAAAGCCCACATCCACCAAAGAAAAACAGGCTCTTGCGGCTATCGGTCAGTGTGAGCTTATGTTTATGTACGATAAGCTCTTCGGCGAGTACAACAATATGGTGGCACAGGTGCTGCTCACCCGTGGTGACGTAGACACCGAGCACGGCAAAGAAAACGTGCTCAATACCTTCAACACTCTGCTTTCTATGGGCATTATCCCCATTGTTAACGAAAACGATACAGTAGCTATCGATGAGTTGGAGGGTCACAACTTCGGCGATAACGATATGCTCTCTGCCATTGTTGCAAAGCTTGTGTCTGCTGACGGACTTGTAATCCTCACCAACATCGACGGTCTTTACGATGCAGACCCCAGAAAGAATAAGGATGCAAAGCGTCTTGAGCGAGTAGAGAAGATTACCGAGGAAATCGAGCAGATGGCAGGTGGCTCAGGCTCAAACCGCGGCACAGGCGGAATGACCACAAAGGTTATGGCTGCAAAGTATGTGACAGAAGCAGGCATCGACTGCTTTGTAATTGCAGGCGACGACCCCGAGCGCATCTATGATGTAACCGACGGCAAGAGTGTAGGCACACTCTTCTGTGCAAATAAATAAGTCCCCAAGGACTTTTATCAAAGCATTTTACTCAGTAAGGAGATATATATTATGATTATGCAGGAAATGGGAAAAAGAGCAAAACAGGCCGCAAGAATACTTGCAACAGCAGACAGTCTGCTTCGCACAAAGGCACTCACAGCCCTGGCAGATGCTCTTGAAGCAAACTGCGATTTCATCCTCACAGAAAACGAAAAGGACCTGCAGGCAGGTAAGGATGCAGGGATGTCTGCATCTTTGCTTGACAGACTTGCTCTCAGCACACAGCGTGTTAAGTCTATGGCTGATGGTGCACGTCAGGTTGCAGCATTTGCAGACCCCATCGGCACAGTGCTCTCAGGCAGCGTTATGCCCAACGGACTCCAGGTTACAAAGGTGAGAGTGCCCCTGGGTGTTATCGGCATTATCTACGAAGCTCGTCCCAATGTAACTGCAGATGCAGCGGCACTTTGTCTTAAATCAGGCAACGCAGTTATTCTCCGCGGCGGCAAAGAAGCAATCAACTCCAACAAGGCTATTGCAGATGTTATGAGAAAGGCTGTGGAGAGTGCAGGTCTGCCTGCAGATTCCATCCAGCTTGTGGCAGATACCACCAGACAGAGCTCCATCGAGCTTATGGGTCTTACAGAGTATCTGGATGTACTCATCCCCCGTGGCGGTGCAGGACTTATCAAGGCTACAGTTGAAAATGCAAAGGTGCCCGTTATTGAGACAGGCACAGGCAACTGCCACGTTTACGTTGACGAGTTTGCAAACGTAACTATGGCAAAGGACATTGTTTTTAATGCAAAAACCTCCCGTCCTTCTGTGTGCAACGCTATTGAAACTGTGCTTGTGCACAAGAATATTGCAGAAATAGCCCTGCCCTCTATCAAGGCAGAGCTTGACAAGATGAACGTGGAAATTCGCGGTTGCGAGAAAACAGCAGAGATTCTTGGTGACAGCATCACCCCTGCAACCGAAGAAGACTACTACACAGAATTCCTTGACTACATTCTGGCTGTTAAGGTTGTGGACAGCATCGACGATGCAATCGCTCACATTGCACAGCACTCCACAGGTCACAGCGAATGTATTGTTACAGATAACTATGCAAATGCAGAAAAATTCACCGCACAGGTGGATGCTGCTGCAGTTTACGTTAA
>CALEIO010000016.1 GCA_937875885.1 uncultured Clostridia bacterium
GCGCCGTCTGCAATTACAGCCACCAGGAGCGCTGCTTCGTCGGTGATGGTGCAGCCTTCCTGGTTGGTTACGTATTTAACTCTTGCTGCCATATCCTGGGGATTGATTCGATGAAAGTCGAATCTCTGACAACGGGAGAGGATTGTAGCGGGAAGCTTGTGCACCTCTGTGGTAGCCAGAATAAAGAGGACGTGTGCAGGAGGCTCTTCCAGAGTCTTGAGCAGAGCATTGAAAGCCTCGGTAGTGAGCATATGAACCTCGTCAATGATAAATACTCTGTATTTACCACGCTCGGGGGTATAGGTGACTTTTTCTGAAATTTCTCGGATATCATCGATTCTTCTGTTGGAAGCAGCGTCCATCTCAACAACGTCAAATATTTCGCCTGAATCAATGCCTTTGCAGATTTCGCACTGGCAGCAAGGCTCTCCGTCAATGGGGTTAAGACAGTTTACAGCTTTTGAGAGAATCTTTGCACAGGAGGTTTTACCTGTGCCACGTGTACCCGTAAAGAGGTAGGCGTGGTTGATTCTGCCGGCCTTAAGCTCGTTTTTGAGTGTGATAGTTACCTGTGGTTGTCCCACAACATCAGAAAAGGTTCTGGGTCTGTATTTACGGTAAAGTACCTGATAAGCAGACACAAAATCACCCCGTTTCTCATATATTAAAAAATGCAAGCTTGCAGTCATTCACATAATCGAACGACAGACTGACTGTATCGCATCAAGAAAACTGCTTAATGCTGCTCGGTTCCCCGCCTGACATGGTTCACAGGCCTCAATCGTACAGGGCCTGCCGCTCGATTATATAAACGAAAGCAGTACAGCTTGCATTCACAAATGTTATTGTATCATAAAACAAATATAAATGCAATAGAAAAAACTCACATTATGGCATCATAAATTGATGATAAAAAGGGAATCTTTGAATTTTACGGAATAATGTGTTATAATATCCCAAATCCTTATTTTGGAGTGTATTATGAAGAATAAACAATGGCTTGGAGTGGGGCTTCTTCTGCTTGCCTCATTCTTTTGGGGTAGCACCTTTGTGGCACAGAGCGAAACACAGGTGGGACCTTTTACATATCTTGCTATGAGGTCCTGGGTGGCGGTTGTGTTTTTGTCACCCGTTGCGCTTATAGCGGATATTCTTAAAAAGAAAAATAACAATTCAGAGGGAAGTGCACAGGAGTCTTCTAAACTTCTTGTTGCAGGAGGCGTCATCTGTGGAATAGTGCTGTTTCTGGCAAGTGCTTTGCAGCAAGTAGGAATAAGCCGCGGCACTCAGGCAGGCAAAGCCGGTTTTATAACGGCTATGTATCTGCTTATAGTGCCTGCGCTGGGTCTTTTTATGAAAAAGCCTGTGCGCCCACTTTTGTGGGGATGTATCGGTGTATCTTTTGTGGGACTTTTTCTGCTTTGCATGACAGGCAATCTTACAGAGTTTTCACTAAAAGCTTTGCTGAGTGCAGAGAACCTATCTACGCTTCGCCTTGAAGCGGGGGATGTATACGTGTTTGGTTGTGCAGTTGTATTTTCCTTCCATATATTGATGGTAGATAAACTGTCACCAAAAGTTGATTGCATAAAGCTGTCTCTTCTGCAGTTTGCCACAGTTGCTGTAGTTGCAAGTGTGTGTATGTTTATGTTTGAAAATCCCCATGTGTCAGAGATTATATCCTCCTGGGTGTCTATCATTTATGCAGGTGTGCTTTCAAGCTCGGTTGCATACACATTGCAGATTTTTGGACAGAAGTACACTCAACCTGCTCTGGCATCAATGCTTATGAGTTTTGAATCATCATTTGCGGTGCTTTCTGCAATTGTTTTCAGCTTTTTCACCACAGGCAAATCCACCTTGCCCACAGCATATGAATGGCTGGGAATAGCCCTGATGTTTGCTGCAATAATGCTCGCACAACTTCCCGAAAAAAAGAAAAATTCATAAATAAATATACAGAAACATCTTGACGGACAACGCCTGAAAGAGTATATTTATCGTGAATGAGGGAGTAGTGACACTTCATGTGC
>CALEIO010000017.1 GCA_937875885.1 uncultured Clostridia bacterium
TGTGTTAGGCACGCCGCCAGCGTTCGTCCTGAGCCAGGATCAAACTCTCTAAAAATTGTATCTTAACTCTTACGAGTTAATATCATTTTCAGAGCCTTTGTGTCTGCTCATTAATAACACTTGCGTGTTTACTTGATGTTTGTTGTGTCATCTTCACTGTAATTTATGAGTACTTATTTTCCTCAAAAAAATTACGGGTTCTCATTTCTTTGTTGTTCAATTTTCAATGTCCTTTGGCCTTAGGTTTTAGCTCGCTTTCGTGAGCCGTTTCCTGCGGCGCAAGAGTTATTCTACAACAACGGACTCAAAATGTCAACCCTTTTTTTCAATTTTTTTTGGATTTTTTTTGCAAATCACTTGAAAGCCCGATAAACACTAGGTTTTTAGGTAAAAACTTTTTGGAACTTTTTAATATCCTTAATTCAGGGATAATTTATGAGAATTTCTCTTCTATATTAATAGTATATATAATACACCACAATATGTTGTATTTTTGAATCCAAAACACCTGTTTTGAACACTCTTTTATACATATTCTATATATTTATTTAGATTTTATTCAATTTTTTATTGATTATTTGACACTTTGTGTGTTAATATATATTAAAGCTTATTTTTCACACAAAGGAGAGCGTAATATGAGCAAAAATTATATTATTACAATCGGCAGACAGTTCGGCAGTGGCGGAAGAGAAATAGGCGAAGCACTTGCTAAGAAACTCGGAATCCCCTACTACGATAAAGAACTCATCTCTATGGCAGCAAAGGAAAGCGGTCTGGACACAGAAGTTTTTGACCAGGTTGACGAAAGAGCTACCAACAGCCTTCTCTATTCTTTATCAATGGGTCTTTACAGTTTCGGCAACAACTTTACAAACTCATCAGAGTTACCTGTTAACGACAGATTATATATTCTTCAGCATCAGATCATCAAGAAGCTTGCAGAGGAAGGCCCTTGTGTTATTGTCGGACGCTGTGCTGACTATGTACTGAAGGACAGAGATGACTGCATAAATGTATTTATCCACGCAAATATGGAGTATCGCAAGCAGAGAGCTATTGAGATTCACGATATTAAGAAAAACAAGGCAGAGCAGATTATCAATAAGACTGATAAAGTGAGAGCAAATTACTACGGTTTCTACTCAGGTCAGAAGTGGGGTTATGCCCAGAATTACGATCTTTCCGTTGACAGTTCAAAGCTGACAACCGAGCAGGCAGTTGCTCTTATTGAATCCTATGTGAATATACGCTGTGGCGAATAAGCAATAAGCAAATCTGAGGGTAGCAAACGCTGCCCTCTTTTTATTGTTTAAATATGTGGACTTTTGTCTGTTTTTATGTTACATTATTTATATATAACTTTTAACAAATCTGATTTTATCGAGGTGAGCTTATGAACACAGGAAATTCTCCTTTGATTTCTGTCATTGTTGCAATATACAACCCCGGCGAACACTTGAGAAAATGTCTTGACAGCATAACCGGACAGACCTATAAAAATCTCGAAATCATTCTGGTTGATGATGGCTCTACAGACAACAGTCTTGCTGTCTGCAAGGAATATGCCGAAAAGGACAGTCGCATTATTGTTCACCATAAGGAAAACTCCGGTGTTTCTGCTACCCGCAATGCAGGTATCCGTCTGGCTCACGGTGACTACTTCAGCTTCATCGACAGTGACGATTACCTGGATGCTGACGCTTACGAATATATGATCAATCTCATAAAGGTACACAATGTTGACGCTGTGAATTACGAGCACTACATTACTTACCCCGACAGAGAACTGACCCATAAACTGCCTGATGATTGCTACGGACTTATGGATAGAGAGCAGGCTGTTTACCAGATGGTGCACAATGTTATGTTTGCCTGGAACAAACTCTTCTCCTCAAAGGTTATCGCAGATCTCTGGTTTGATGAGACTATTGCACGAGGTGAGGATTCCCTCTTCTCCATTTTTGCTTTTCACAATGCAGATAAAATCTGGTTTGACAAACGTCCTTTATACCACTACATTCAGAGTAACAACAGTGCAGTAAGAGGTACTTTCAGAAAAAGTCAGCTGTCTGCCATAAAACTCATAGATATTTATGAGCCTTTCTTCAAAGAGAACTATCCCGATTTATACGATACACAAATGTCTATGTTGCTCAACCTTATGACCACATTGTACTTTGATATGTGTACAGACAAGGCAGACCTCAAAAACGAAAAAGCTTTAGCGTTAAACGCTTTCAAAGAATTATACAGCAAAATAAACTTGACGAATATCTCAAGCAAAAGACGTGCTACTTTACGTCTTTTCAGAACTTCACCCCATATTTCTTATGCATTCAGAAGACTCAATCTGAAAGTCAGGAGATTGTTAAATGGAAAATAAACACGAATGGAAATATAACTATATTCTATATAATATGGCCAATGGCTACAAATGGGATATGTACCGTGAACTGCAGAACTTAAAGCACGTGAGAATGTGCAAAGGCGCTCTTCCTATGAATGAACCTTTTCTGCATGCAATCCACAAAGTACATTGGTCCGAGAAAGTCAACTCGATCATTAAGCTTCCTTTCAAGAAACTCTGGTTCAAGAGAATGACAAACGGACATTTTGAAGATGATAAACCCGTTTGCTTTGTACTGTACGGCGGACAATATGCTATCCGTGACCCTCGTTTTTGCGATTACATCCGCAAACTTAATCCGGAAAACAAAATTGCACTTCACTACAGAGATCTTATGAAAAGCGACGTTCAGCACCTTGATATGCTGAAAGAAAAAATCGATGTCATCTATACATACGACAGAGGCGAAGCAGAAAAATACAATCTCGAATACAACAGCGCTTATGTTTATTCCCGACTTGCCGAGACCACAGAGCCAGAAGAGTTTGATTACGACCTGTTTTTTATAGGCTATGCTAAAGACAGGCTCGAACTTCTCCACAAAGTGCTGATCAAAGCAAACGAAGAAAACATCAAATGCAAATTTATGCTCGTGGGAGTTGACACAAAGGACCAGATAGATGTTCCCGGTGTTGAATATCTGAACGGCACAATCCCCTATACAGAAGTTATCAACCTTGTTAACCGCAGCAAATGTATTCTTGAGCTGACACAGAGCCAGGCTGAGGGCACAACTATGAGAACTTTCGAGTCTATCATCTACAAGCGCAAGCTGCTCACTAACTGTAACCGAGCAAATGAAAGACCCACATACAACCCTGTTCAGATGAGTACTTTCACAAACGAGAATGATATCGATTACAATTTCATCCGAGAACCTATCCGATATCAGGAGCTAAACGATTCAGACAGTTTCTCTCCTGTAATCGAGCTCTTGCGACTTGAAGAATACTTCGCAACAGGCAAAGGCTTCGATGAAAAATAAATGAGGTCAAATTATGAATATCTTTGTAACAGGCGCCAACGGGCAGTTGGGCTATGATGTTATCAACGAACTAAAAACAAGGCAACACAAAATCACAGGCTGCGATCTTAAAGGCATTGCAAACTGTGATTATAACTTTGTAGCTTTAGACATTACAAACAAGAACCATATTTTTGAAGTTCTTGAAAATGCAAATCCGGACATTATCATTCACTGCGCTGCATGGACAGCCGTAGATGCTGCAGAAGAAAGCGAAAACGCCGATAAAGTATATGCGGTGAACGAATTGGCAACCAAACACATTGCAGAATATTGTAAAACTCACAATTGCAAAATGATATACATCAGTACAGACTATGTTTTCGGTAATAATACAGACTCTCCAATAGAAGCCGATTGCAAAGATTTTTCACCTTTGAATGTATATGGAAAATCAAAACTTGCAGGCGAATTAGCAGTGGCAGAAACCCTTTCCAAATACTTCATCGTAAGAATCTCATGGGTATTCGGCAAAAACGGCAACAACTTTGTTAAAACTATGCTAAGCTTAAGCAAAAAACTCGATACCCTTAAAGTTGTAAATGATCAAATCGGAGCACCCACTTATACTTACGACCTGGCAAAATTACTATCAGATATGGTAGACTCCGATAAATATGGATACTATCACGCCACCAACGAAGGCGGTGACATCAGTTGGTATGATTTTGCAAAAGAGATTTTTTCTACGGCAAACATCAAGATGAACTTAATTCCTGTAACCACAGAAGAATATGGAATTTCAAAAGCAATCAGACCAAAAAACAGCAGACTTTGTAAGCAAAAGCTCAAAGATGCAGGGTTTACACCTCTTCCCACCTGGCAGGATGCACTCAAAAGATATCTGAACACCATTGAATATTAATTTTTCCGCACAACACAAAACTCCCCTTAACGAGCGCGTAGCTTCGTCAAGGGGAGTTTTATTTATTTTTGTTTTATCTTTTCTTATTTTGTACCGAAAAGTCTGTCGCCTGCATCGCCCAGACCGGGGAGAATGTAGCCGTTTTCGTTAAGGCATCTATCCAGAGTTGAAACATAAATTTCTACATCGGGGTGTGCCTCTGCCACGCGGCTCACACCTTCGGGAGCTGCGATGATAGACATAAACTTGATGCTCTTGCAACCTCTTGCCTTGAGTCTGTCAATAGCATCGCAGGCACTTCCGCCTGTTGCAAGCATGGGATCTACGATAAGCACCAGTTTCTCCTCGATATTCTCGGGAAGCTTGCAATAGTACTCGTAGGGCTCAAGGGTCTCTTCGTTTCTGCACAGGCCGATGTGGCCAACTCTTGCAGAAGGGAAAAGCACGTGTACGCCATTTACCATACCCAGACCTGCTCTGAGGATGGGAAGAATAACAATGGAATTATCCTTAACAACGCTCTGTGTGCAGATCTCAAGAGGAGTTTTAACTTCAACCTCTGTTGTAGGTACGCCTTCTCTGAGGCAATCAAAAGTCATCAGAGTTGTGATTTCCTCAATCAGCTCTCTGAATTCTTTCATACTTGTCTTCTCGTCACGAAGAATTGCAATCTTGTGTCTTACAAGGGGATGGTCAAATATAGTTACGTTGCTGTATTCTTTCATAATAAATTCTCCTCTCTCAGATTAGTTGTCTTTCTCAATCTTTGTGAGAATTGCATTTGTTACAATACCGATGATAAGTGCTGTTGAGATAGATGTAACTGTGATTGTGTTTGCAATGGAACCGTCTGCTGCAAGAGCATAGGGAATCTTAATTGCAAGGCCACCGATACCGGAAATGAGAATTGATGCAACAACAAAGAGGTTCTTGTTGCTGTCAAGGTTTACATCCTTGATCATCTTAAGACCGGAAACAGCAATGAAGCCATAAAGTGTAAGGCAAACACCACCCATTACGCAAGCGGGGATTGTCTGGAGTGCTGCCATCAGGGGACTGATGAAAGAAAGCACAATGCACATAAATGCAGTTGTAGTAATTGTTGCAACAGAAGCGTTTCTTGTGATAGCTACACAACCAACAGACTCACCGTAAGTTGTGTTGGGGCAAACACCGAAAGCAGTACCTGCAATGGAGCCTACACCGTCACCAAGGAGTGTTCTCTTAAGACCGGGCTCCTTGATAAGATCCTTGTCAATAACAGAAGAAAGGTTCTTGTGGTCTGCAATGTGCTCTGCAAATACAACAAGAGCAACGGGCAGGAATGCGATAACAACCTCTGCAACACCGCTGAGTGAAAGTGCTTTTGCCTCGGGGTTAGCTGCAAGAATCTCTGCAGACATCTCGCCTGTTGTGAGCTCCTTGATGCTCTCTACAAGAGCAAGGTGGGGATAATCAAAAATAGCTGTAAAACCCCTGAACTCGCCCTGTGCATTAACGAAGTTGTCAATAATGGGCTGGAAGTTGATAATCATGAGGTAATCTGCACCTGTCATCATACCGATAACAGTGAATGCAGCTGCAACAAAGTAACCTGCAGCAATACCGATGATGAAAGGAATCAGACGGGGCATTCTGAACTTGCTCTGTGTAGAGCAGATAACAATTACAAAGAAAGCAACCAGACCGCAAAGAAGAGCCACAAGATTGTAGCCTTTGTACATCTGGGATGAGCTTGCTGTAACGATGTCACCCATAGCGTTGTCTGCAAGGCTGAAACCGATAAGAGCAACTGTGGGACCAATGATAACGGGAGGCATAAGCTTGTCAACCCAAACAGTGCCAACAAAGTGAATAATTGTTGCAATGATTACATAAACCAGACCTGCAACAACTGAACCAAGAAGAATTCCGCAGTAGCCGTAAGCAACAGCTACGCCAAGGGAGCTGAGGAAAGCAAAGGAGCTGCCAAGGAATACAGGACTTCTGAACTTAGTAAAAAGCTGATAAACAAGTGTACCAACACCTGCGCCCAGAATAGCAGCAGGCATCTGTGTGGGAAGACCGATGATAGAAGGCACGGCAATGGTAGCGGCAAGGATTGCCAGCACCTGCTGCAGTGCAAAAACAAGCATCTGTCCGAACTTAGGTCTGTCTGAAACATCATAAATAAGTTTCTTTTCCATAATTTCTCTCCATTCAATTTTACTTGTCAGATTTCATCGACTATACAAAGTCATTTTACCACATACTTTTTCTTTTTTCAAACAAAACCCGATATTTTACGTAATTTTTATTATATAAAACCATATCACACCGAAGCCCTTAACACTTTCACACACAACAAAACAAAGCCGACAGGTTTCCCTGCCGACTTCGCAAAGCCCATTTATTTTATCCAACCATAATATCATCAACACTCTTTGTACAAAGACAGATTGTTATTTTTATCGCACAAAGCAAGAAACACATCACGGGGATTTTTGCAGTTTTGGCGGCTGAGTTCTCTTTTAAGCCATACCTCATCAAGCCCCAGTCGTTTCAGATTCTCACTCAGCACTCTGCCGTCCATTATCACCTCTGTACTTATGGTTGCAGGCTCGGGACACAGATTAAAATCTTCGGGTGTTGCAGGTCTGTTAGCAGATTTCGGCAGAAGGGAAAGTCTGCCGTTATACTCAAAAACTGCCGTCTGAATATCTTCAAGATTAAAATACCCCGCTTGCCTGCACATTACCATAAATTCACTCAAATCAAGCTTTGCTTTTTTCATATTTTTACGGTACAGCTTACCCTCGTTCATAATGACAGTTGGTGTTCCGTTTATCAGTTTGCGACTTTTGGGAATTTTACTTGAAAAAAAGCTAAGTACCACAGTAATCGCCCCATATACCACCATTGCAACCAAGGGTTTCCAGGGCTCTTCCAGCTCTGTGGCAAGCTCTGCCGCAACAGAACCGATAGTTATACCCGTTATATAATCAAAGAAATCCAGCTGGGACATCTGCTTGTGACCTATAACTTTAGCAATCACAAAAAGAGATGCCGCAGACAGGAAAGCCACAAGACACAGCTTCAGAAATTCCATAGTATCCCTCCAAAGCACAGTATCTCCAAAAGGCTTTATCTTAATCAGCTCACATTAAGTTTTATTTTCGCAGATGCTTCGGTGAGTAACGATAGTCACAAGGGTATCTCCCAGCTGCACCAGCACCGATGCAAGCAAAGTCAGCTCATCATCAGAAAGCCTGCAGGCAAGAGAATTCGCCACCGCAGTCACTGCTGCACTAAGCTCACAGGAATTCATAAACTTCACCTCATAACATCCTATTCCTCCTCTGTTCTTTGTTGCAGATTTTGCGAAAATCAAACTTAAAACAAACAATTGTACAAACACACAAAGGATGATATAATTAACTTATATTCTGACAAAACAACATTCACATAAACCCAAATCAAACATACAACGAGGTGCATATAATGAACTTTACAGAAATTGCAGAAAACAGACAATCCTGCAGAGCTTATGACTCTGAACGTATAGTAGAAGCCGAAAAGCTTGAGCGTATTCTTGAGACAGCACGACTCTCCCCCTCTGCATGCAACAGTCAGCCTTATCATATCACCGTCTGCAAGGGAGAAACAGCACAGCTTGTGGCAAAAGCTACCCAGGGAATGGGCCTCAATAAATTTGCACCCCAGGCACCTGTTATGCTGGTAATCTCCGAAAAGCCTTACAATAAAACGGCGGCAATCGGTGCCAAGATGAAGCACAACGACTACCGCTCAATCGATATCGGCATACTCTGCGCATACATCACCGCAGAAGCAACTGCACAAGGTCTTTCGACCTGCATTTTAGGTTGGTTGGATGACAAAGAGCTCCGTGAGATCTGCGGTCTTGACGGGGATCCTAAGGCTCCTCTCTGTGTTATGGTTTCCCGACTTGCAGGACATAAGGGATTTGACCTTATTCGCCGCGTAATGTATGATCTGCTTGAGCAGACAAACATCACCTTTGCCATCCTCGGTACAGGTGAGGCTGAGTATGAGGACTTCTTCCGTCGAGCTGAGGCTGATTACCCCGGCCGCGTAGCGGTAAAGCTTGAGTACAATAAGGCACTTTCCAAGAAGTTCTACGCGGGTGCTGATATGTTCCTCATGCCCAGTAAGAGCGAGCCTTGCGGACTTTCTCAGTTGATTGCTATGAGATATGGTACGATACCGGTTGTAAATGCAACCGGTGGACTTAAAGACACTGTTGAGCCTTTC
>CALEIO010000018.1 GCA_937875885.1 uncultured Clostridia bacterium
CCATCCTGATTATCAGGTGATTGTGACTACCCATGCGTATTTGTACCGTGACGGAATAACTGTGGATGAGGGCGATTTGTATCCTGCCACAGATCCCTACTTCAAGGGATACAATGACCCTCAGAACGGTGATAAGATGTGGGAGAATGTGTTCTCAAAGCACAAAAATGTTCTTTTGGTCATTTCCGGTCATGATCCCTGGCAGCACATTGTCTGTCAGCAGGAAAAGGGCGTAAACGGCAACACTGTTACCCAGATGCTGATTGATGCACAGTATGTGGACCTTAACAGCGGATCAGTTGGTATGGTGGCAATGTTCTATTTCTCTAATGACGGCAATACACTCACAGTACGTTATTATTCAGTAGAGAAAGATTGCTATGGCTCTGTTGCAAGCCAGTTTACAATCAACCTGAATGATCACAACCACACCTACGAAGAAGTAAGCTTTACAAAAGCTACTTTGGATTCCGATGGCTGTCGCAAATTTGTCTGCACAACCTGCAGCGATGAAAAGACAGAGGTTATCTGCAAACCTTCCACATTTACTTTCGCACAGACAGAAATTGTGTATGATGGCACAGTAAAGACACCCGAAGTAGTTCTTATGGATTCCGAGGGTAACGTTATCTCTGCAGATAACTACACAGTTACTTATTCAGACGGCAGAAAGAAGGTTGGTACATATTCTGTTACAGTCAAGATGAAAGGTGATTACATCGGCACAAAGGATATCGAATTCTCGATTATTCCCATCGATATTTCTGATTGTACCGTAACCCTTTCACAGACCGAGTATGAGTATGACGGAAAAGTAAAAACACCTACTGTTAAGGTTAAGAATTATAAAAGTACTACTCTCAAGGAGAACACTCATTATACTGTTGAGTATTCAGAGGGTAGGACAGAACCGGGTGTTTACACAGTTAAGGTAACAATGATGGGTAACTATGGCGGAGAAACATTAGTTGAATTTACTATCTTGCCGGAGCCTACTGAACCTACCACAGCGGCTCCCGATGTTACCGAGCCTACAACAACAGAACCCGTAAATACAGATCCTACAGAAACAACCACTTCAGCTCCCGATGTTACAGAGCCTACAACAACAGAATCAACCGAAACCACAACAGATACAGATCCTACAGAAACCTCAAGTTCAGCTCCTGACACAATACCTCCTACAAGCGAGGATGTTACTATCACAGAGCCCACAACAACAGAACCTGCAGAACCTGAATACATTATTGGTGATGTTGACGGAAATGGCGTTGTAAACGTAAAAGATGCAACTGCGATTCAGAAATTTATTGCAGGATTACCTGTAAACAGTTATAACGCTGATGCAGCGGATGCAGACTTGAATGAAGTTGTAAATGTAAAGGATGCAACTGCAATTCAGAAATTCATTGCAGGGCTCATCCCCGAAAGTATTATCGGTAAATCGAACAAAGAAAGATAACGTTAATCTGCACACTCTGCTATTTAGGGTGTGCAGATGTTTTTTTGCCAAAATATATCTATATATAGTTGTGTTAATTCCTCAGACGTATTTACATAAATAATGTTGTATGATAAAATATAAGTTATGATTAAAATAGGAGGTGAGCAAGTGGATAAGTTTGTGCTGCATTCAGACTACAAACCAACAGGTGACCAGCCTCAGGCGATAGATGAGCTTGTAAAGAGCATCGAAGCAGGGAATCGCGAACAGACACTTCTTGGTGTTACAGGCTCGGGTAAAACTTTTACAATGGCAAATGTTATTGCAAGAGTTAACAGACCGACTCTTGTACTTGCTCACAATAAAACACTTGCTGCACAGCTTTGCACCGAGTTCAAGGAATTCTTTCCTGAAAATGCAGTAGAGTATTTTGTGTCCTATTACGATTACTATCAGCCCGAAGCATATATTCCCAATACAGACACCTACATTGAAAAAGATTCTTCAATCAATGATGAGATCGATAAACTCCGCCACAGCGCAACTCTTGCACTTTCAGAGCGCAGAGACGTTATCATCGTAGCATCTGTATCCTGCATATATTCTCTGGGTGACCCTATCGATTACCGAGCTATGGTTATTTCTCTGCGCCCGGGTATGATTATGGAAAGAGATGCTCTTCTCAGAAAACTTGTAACACTACAGTATGAACGCAACGATGTAAATCTCATCCGTAACAAATTCCGTGTCAGAGGAGATGTGGTTGAAATTTATCCGGCATACTCTTCCGGCAAGATAATCAGAGTTGAATTCTTTGGCGATGAGGTTGACAGAATCACAGAAATTGATCCTTTGACAGGTGAGCTTCTGGCTACAGTAAAGCATGCTGCTGTTTACCCTGCATCTCATTACATTGTATCTGCAGATAAAATGATAACTGCAACTCAGGAGCTCGAAAGGGAAATGGAAGAGAGAGTTCAGTTTTTCACCGAGAGAGGAAAACTTCTGGAAGCACAGCGCATTGAGCAGCGTACCCGCTATGATATCGAAATGCTAAGAGAGATCGGATTCTGTTCAGGAATCGAAAATTACTCCAGAGTTCTTTCTGGTAGAGCTCCTGGAAGTATGCCCACTACTCTTCTGGATTATTTTCCCGATGACTTTCTGCTTTTTGTTGATGAGTCCCACGTATCTCTGCCACAGGTCAGAGGTATGTATGCGGGCGACAGAGCAAGAAAGCAGGTACTTGTAGATTATGGATTCAGACTCCCGTCAGCTTTTGACAACAGACCGCTTAATTTTGATGAATTCTACGGACACATAAACCAGGCTATTTTTGTCAGTGCTACTCCCGGAGATATGGAAAAAGAGAAGAGCAGCACAGTTGCACAACAGATAATCCGTCCCACAGGTTTGCTTGACCCCGAAATATCAGTAAGACCCGTAGAAGGTCAGATAGATGATCTGATTTCAGAGATAAACGCAAGAACAAAAAAGAATCAGCGTGTGCTTGTTACAACACTTACCAAGAAAATGGCAGAGGATCTTACCGCCTTTCTTGAAAGCAACAGCATAAAAGTGCGATATATGCATCACGATATTGATACTGTCGAGCGTATGGCAATTGTAAGAGATCTGCGCCTTGGTGAATTTGATGTACTTGTAGGTATTAATCTTCTGCGAGAAGGTCTTGATATTCCCGAAGTATCACTTGTTGCAATCCTTGATGCTGACAAAGAAGGTTTTCTCCGTTCAGAACGTTCGTTGATTCAGACAATCGGACGTGCTGCACGTAACAGTGAAGGCTATGTAATTATGTATGCCGACAGCGTCACTGATTCTATGCGTAAAGCAATCACCGAAACCAATCGACGTAGAGAGATTCAGCAGGAATACAATAAAGAACACGGAATCATTCCCAAAACTATCGTCAAAAAAGTTGCCGATGTGCTGGAAATTTCCACAC
>CALEIO010000019.1 GCA_937875885.1 uncultured Clostridia bacterium
CCCTCGGTGATGCACTCGGCATCACCGAGGGAATTTCACCGCGGCCGAAGGTCGCTCAGTGGCAACCGCCGCAGGTAGAGCAATCGTGGGTGCAATTGCTGGGCATCTCACCCGTAATGGCGAAGGTGATGGTGTTGTTGACGGCGTTCATCAGCTCGTTGACGGCCTCCTGGGCCTCCAGCAGCTCCACGTAGACGGGAGCGGCCATGATCTGATCGTACAGCTCGTTGATGCGGTTCTGGATGGACTCCAGAAGCTGGGGGTCGAAGTCCTCGGCGGAGGCGACCTGCTGGATGGCCTTCTGCTGGACGTCATACTCGGTCATGAGGGTCTTGAGGGTGGGATCCTCCTCGTAGGCCTTGCGGGCGGCATCCATGCGGACGAGGCGCTCGTCCTTCTTGAGGGCCTTACCCAGGGTGATGGCGAGCTCGAATACGTTCTGGTTGTTGGTGGTGTCCATGGTTATTTCTCCTGTTGTTTTGTTTTATTTTTGTTGTTATGCCCAACGGAGGGTGTCCTCGTAAACTACAATGTAGTCGTTGGCGCTTCTGTCCCAGGAGTTGTTGCTCATCATTGCTCTCCACATAAGTGAGTGCCAGCCGTGGTCATCCTGGATGCCCCACAGAGCACGTCTTACAGCGTGAGCCATATCGTCTGCTGTGTAGTTTTTGAATGTAAAGCCGTTGCCGTAGTTGTCTGCAGAGTCGAATACAGAGTCCTTAAGACCGCCAACCTCGCGTACAACGGGAATTGTGCCATATCTGAGGGCAATCATCTGTGCCAGACCGCAAGGCTCAGACTTGGAGGGCATCAGGAAGATGTCTGCGCCTGAGTAAATCTTTCTTGCAAGCTCGGGGATGAAACCCTGACAGAAGCAAACTCTGCCCGGATATCGGTGCTGCATATTTCGGAAGAAATTTTCGTACTCTTCGTCGCCTGTGCCAAGGACTACAAACTGCATATTTTCTGTGTTGAGCAGATTTTCAAGGCTGTCCTTAACCAGGTCAAGACCCTTGTGGGAAACAAGGCGGGTAACCATTGCAACAATGGGAACATTCCATTTCTGCTCAAGTCCCAGTCTTTCCTGCAGAGCACGTTTACACTCGCCCTTGCCTGACATATCGTCCATTGTGTAATTTCTGTAGAGGTGATAGTCGGTAGCGGGGTCCCAATCAAGAGGCTCGATGCCGTTGAGAATACCGCAAAGCTTGTAGTGGTTGTTGATGAGGGGATGGTGCAGACCGTGGCTGTACCAGGGGTCTTTGATTTCCAGCGCATAGCTGGGAGATACTGTGGTAACTCTTACAGCTGTCTGGATTGCACCCTTAACCATATTCAGCTTGCCGTCCATTTCCAGAATCTTCTGTTCGGACTCGGGAATACCTACACACTCTGTGTTAACTTCCCAACCATATTTGCCCTGATACTGGATGTTATGGATTGTGAAGATGTTCTTGATGTTGTGGTACCAAGGGTTCTTGGAGTAGAAAAGGTAGTAGTATGTGGGCACCAGAGCAGTCTGCCAGTCATTGGTGTGGATAATGTCGGGGTGGAAATCAATGTGTGGCAGCATCTCGAGAATTGCTCTGGAGAAGAATGCAAATCTCTCTGCATCATCATAGAATCCATAGAGTTTGTCGCGCTTGAAGTAATATTCGTTGTCAATGAAGTAGTATGTGCAGTCGTTCCATCTTGCCCAGAAAAGGCCACAGTACATATTACGCCATGCAACAGGAACTGTAAAGTTTGTGATGAAATTGAGCTGACACTTGAGCTCATAGGGGATTGTGCCGTAGAGAGGCATTACAATACGGCAATCCTGACCTTTTCTGCACAGGGTGTGGGGAAGACTACCTGCAACGTCTGCAAGTCCGCCACTGCCTGCAAAGGGGTTAGCCTCGGAAGTGCAATAGAGAATTTTCATATATATTCTTCCTTTCGGTTTGATTTTGTGTTAACGGCAAATCAGACTGTGGTCTGCTTTGCAATGTAGATGGGATAGGTGTCTGTACCTGAAAGGGTGTGTCCGTCTGTTACCACAACGTCTTTGTCAACGATAACATTCTGTAGCACAGCACCGGCGCCAATCTTGGTGTCCTGCATAATGATGCAGCCTTTTACAATAGCACCCTTGCCGATGTGAACACCCTTGGAGAGAATGCAGTTGTCAACCTCACCCTCGATGATGCAGCCCTGTGCAACCAGAGAGTTGTTTACCTTGCTTGTAAGGCCATAGCGGCTGGGAGCGTCATCTCTTACCTTGGTGTAAATGGGTCGGCTCATATTGAATACTTCGTCACGGATTGCTTTATCCATAAACTTCATATTCTCTGCATAGTAGTCCTCTCTGGAGTGAATGAGGGAAAGGTGACCGTTGAATCTGTATCCCTGCATCTTTAATTTGCCCAGGTTGTCCTGAAGCAGATTTCTTCTGAAATCGATTGTGTTTTCGCTTACGCATTCGGTTGCAAGTTTAATCAGCAGATCACGCTTGATAATCATAGAGCCTGCAGAAAGTTTTACCTTACCTTCAACAGAGGGGCTGATGAGGAGTTTTGTGATTCTGCCCTCGTCGTCAGTAGTGAGAACAAGGGGAGAGTCGGCTTTTTTGGGAATCTCCATTTCTTTATAGAGCAGAGTGATGTCTGCACCTGTAAGCAGATGCTGCTCAAACATCTTCTGGTAATCGATGTTTGCTGCATAGTTGCTGTTTGTAAGGAGGATGTATTCCTCGTTGAGCTCGTTGAAATAACCCTTAAGGTGATGGATTGCTTCAAGACGGTGGTTAAAGGAGTGGCCCTTGTAAGGTGCCAGAATTGTAAGGCCTGAACGACGCTTTGAAAGGTCCCAGGCAATACCTGAACCTACGTGGTCTGTAAGAGAATGGAAGTGATTCTTAACAATAACAGCAACGTTGTTGATGCCTGCATTTGACATATTGGAAAGGGGAAAGTCCACCAATCTGTATTTTCCGCCAAAGGGCACACTTGCCATTGTTCTCTTGGATGTGAGTTCAGGCAGATTGATTTCGCCTACGTTAGCAAATATAAGTCCTGCAAGATTGCTGCCCATAATCACACCTCCACATCTGTATCAATCATAGCTTTGGGAGCAACCTTTGCTCCGTCAGCAATTCTGAGTCCGTCGCCGATAACAGCAACACCCCAGTCATCTCTGTCGGGATAATCCTCGGGATATCCGCCTACTACAGCGTCTTTGCCGATGTAAGCATTTTCAGAAACGATAGAATAAAGTACCTTTGCTCCCTCTTCAATAACTGCACCGGGCATAATAATTGAAGAGTTGATTTCGGCACCCTTGCCAACCTTAACGCCGGAGAAAAGAATAGAGAACTCAAGGTTACCTTCTACCTCGCAACCGTCAGCTACGAGAGAATTCTGAATCTGTGCATCTTCTCCGATGTGGTGGGGAGGCATCATACGATTACGTGAATAGATGCCCTTGAGGTCAAGAGGTACGCTGGGATTGAGGATGTCCATATTGGCATCCCACAAGCTGTCGATAGTACCTACATCCTTCCAGTATCCATCAAAGTTGTAAGCATACATTTTCTCTCCGCGGGAGAGCATAAGAGGAAGAACATTCTTGCCAAAGTCGTGGTCAGAATCGGGATTCTGCTCGTCCTCAATAAGATATTCTCTGAGTTTACTCCAGGTGAATACATAGATACCCATAGAAGCATTTGTGCTTTTGGGCACAGCCGGCTTCTCGTCAAATTCGTAAATCTCGCCGTTCTCAAATGTGTTGAGAATACCAAAGCGGGATGCTTCTTCGATAGAAACGTCGATTACTGCGATTGTACAAGCAGCATTGTTTTTCTTGTGACTTGCAATCATCTTAGAGTAATCCATTTTGTAGATGTGGTCGCCTGAAAGGATAACAACATACTCGGGATTATATCTGTCAATATAGTTAATGTTCTGGTAAATAGCGTTAGCTGTACCGGAATACCAGTCAGCACCGTCTACAGCCTGGTAAGGGCTCAGACAGGTAACACCTGAGTTCATACCGTCAAGGTCCCAGGGCTGACCGTTTCCTATGTACTCGTTCAGAACAAG
>CALEIO010000020.1 GCA_937875885.1 uncultured Clostridia bacterium
CCCGACGGGCAGCACAGGAGCGCTGTCAGGCAGAATTTCTGTCAAAGCTGCGGCCGGGTGACATCATCCCCGCGCGGATCACACACCTGGAAAGCTTTGGTGCCTTTGCAGACATCGGTTGCGGAATTGTGGCACTGTTGCCCATTGATGCAATTTCTGTTTCCAGAATCGAGCATCCTTGCGAGAGATTCAGCGTGGGAATGGACATTAAAGCTGTTATAAAATCCATTGAAAACGGCAGAATCAGCTTAAGCCACAAGGAGCTTCTGGGCACCTGGGAAGAGAATGCGGCGGAGTTTTCTCCCGGTGAAACCGTTGCAGGGGTTATCCGTTCCATAGAAAACTACGGTGCCTTTGTGGAGCTTTCCCCAAACCTTGCAGGACTTGCAGAGAGCAAGGAGGGCATTAAGGTGGGTCAGCAGGCAAGTGTGTACATCAAGAGCATTATCCCCGATAAAATGAAGGTGAAGCTGATTATTGTGGAAACCTTTGACTATAAATACACTCCCCAGAATCCCCGATATTACTTTACGGGTGAGCATATGGACAGATTTGTGTATTCGCCACAGGGGTGCGACAAATACATAGAGTCGGTGTTTGCACAGCCTGCTGTACTATAAAGTGGACTGTGAGTCTTTTTAGGGGGATTTTTAGTTGACATAAAAGTGTGTGGGGTGATATGATTATCACAGCAAAACACAGGAGGTTTCCCCATGCTTGATTATGTGATTATTGCCCTGCTTGCAGTTGTGCTTGTGCTGCTTTTTGCGGTGCTTGCAAGGATACTTGCAAAGAAGGATGCAGGCGGAGAAAATATAGAGAAAAAGGTGCAGGAGGCATTCCGCACAGAGGGCACAGCCCTCAGGCAGGAGCTGACAGGCACAGTTCAGCAGTCTGTTAAGACTCTTGGTGATATGATTGCTCTTAACCAGCGCAATGCCGCCGAGGGACAGAACGACAAGATGGCTCAGCTTGAAGAGAGATTCAAGACATTTTCCCTTGAAAATGAGCAGAAGCTTGACAATATCCGTCAGACTGTGGAGAAGCGCCTGACCTATATGCAGGAGGACAACAACCGCAAACTTGACGAAATGCGCAAAACCGTGGACGAAAAGCTCCAGAAGACCTTGGAGGATAAGATGACCCAGTCCTTTGCTCTTGTAAACGAAAGACTTGAGCAGGTTTACAAGGGTCTGGGTGAAATGCGCACCCTTGCTGTAGGGGTAGGCGACCTTAAAAAGGTGCTTTCTAACGTAAAGACCCGTGGTATTCTGGGCGAGATTCAGCTTGGCTCTATACTCAAAGAGATTCTTGCTCCCGAGCAGTACGAGGAAAACGTGGTGACAAAGCACCGCAGCACAGAGCGTGTTGAGTTTGCTGTGAAGCTCCCTGCAGAGGACGAGGGCTTTATCTATCTGCCCATCGACTCGAAGTTCCCCGGAGATACCTATGCCGCCTTGCAGGAGGCTTACGATTCAGGCTCAAAGGAGCTTGTGGATGCAGCGGCTAAAACTCTGCTCACCACCCTTAAAAAGGAAGCAAAGGACATTCACGATAAATACATCGATCCCCCTTCAACCACAGAGTTTGCAGTTATGTTTCTGCCTACCGAGGGACTTTATGCAGAGGCTGTAAACCGAGGAATGGTGGAGGTGCTCCAGCGTGAGTACAAGGTGAATATTGCAGGTCCCAGCACAATGGCTGCATTGCTTAACTCCTTGCAGATGGGCTTCAAGACCCTTGCTGTGCAGAAGCGCTCTGCAGAGGTGTGGAAGATTCTGGGCGCTGTTAAAACCGAGTTCGAAAAGTTCAACGATGTACTTGCCCTTACCCAGCAGCGACTCGACCAGGCAAACTCCGAGCTTGATAAGCTTGTGGGTGTGCGCACACGTCAGATCTGCCGCAAGCTTTCTTCTGTAGAGGCAAACCCCGTACCCCTGGAAAGCTTCGGTACAGATGCTCTGCCCGAAGAGGTGGACTGAACTTAAAAACTTGCAGTGCGCAAGTTCTGCAAAAATGAATTTAACTCCATAATAAAAAGGGAGCAGTAGTTTTTCTACTGCTCCTTTTGTGCTTTTATTGTTGTGATTTGTTTGTTGGCTTGTGGTTTTTTGAATGGGGAAAATCAGCCGAGCAAGGTGTCGGTGATGAGCATAAGGCAGAAGCCTGCAAGGAGTGAATGGGTGATGCCTGTGGTGCCCGAATGGTGGGTTTCGGGAATCATTTCGTCGCTGATTACATAGAGCATTGTGCCACCTGCAAAGGCAAGGGCAAAGGGCAGGATTGCCGCCGAGAGGCTGACTGCAAAGTAGCCGAGCAAGGTGCCCACAACCTCGATGATGCCTGTGATACTTGCAATGATAAATGTTCTTTTTGGGGCAACTCCTGCAGAGAGGAGGGGTGCGATTATGACAAGTCCCTCGGGGATGTTCTGCAGGGCGATTCCTCCTGCAATAACCAGAGCCTTTGAGGTGTCACCCGAGCCGAAGCTCACCCCTGCGGCAATGCCCTCGGGCAGATTATGCAGAGCAATGGCCGCCACAAAAAGCAGTACCTTGCTGAGGGACGTGGAGGAGTGGTCTTCTATGTCTTTACCTGCAAGACGGTGCAGATGAGGCACCAGTTTATCCAGCAGATTCAGGCACAAAGCTCCCGCAAAAATTCCCATTACGGTGACGATTATTCCTGC
>CALEIO010000021.1 GCA_937875885.1 uncultured Clostridia bacterium
GTAAAGAAGTATTAAAACAAATAATTAAATCTCTTTTAATACTTTCATTTTTAAATAATAGTGGTAAAAATATTCCAAATGGACTAAATATCAATATATTATATATAAATTCTTTTTTTGAATCAAAGTAGGGATTATTAAATACAAATGGTTTTAGTTCATATTTGAATCTTTCTATTAGAGTCATTTCTTTTAATATTTTATAGTTATATAATATATGTTCGAATTTATTAGCTTTAAACGTTATAAACCAAAGTAATACAGTAATAAAAAAAGAAAATGAAATAAATAATATTATTTTATAATTTCTTTCATTTTCTAGATATGTTTTTATGTTTTTCAAATTAACACAACTTTCTTTATTTAGTCATTTTAAAAGTACATTTAGGATAATTACTACAACCAATAAAATTCCCATAAATGCTTTCTCTTTCTATTAGTTTATTTCCACATCTTGGACATATTCCTTTTTTTAGTTGTTTTTGTGTTTTCTTAATGTTTTTTAAATGCTTTCTATTAGATATATTATCTCCTGATTGTATTAATTTTATATATATTTGTTTCATTTCTTTTTTAGATAATTTAATCGGACTTTTTTGTTTTCTTAAGTATCTTCTTAAGTTTTTTAAGTTTACTACATTATCTATATTTAAATCATCAGCATTGTTTTGAACCATTACAATTACTGATTTTACAGGATATTTATTATTGACAGGCATAGTTTTTGAGCGCATCTCATCAGTAGGTGCGTGAAGAGAAAGTGCAAGATTTATAGGTATGTGTAAATCTGCAAGTTCATAAATTTTTGGAACAAGTCCACAGGTGGAAAGTGTAATGTGTCTTGCGCCGATACAAAGGCCCTTCTCATCTGTCACAAGCCGGATAAACTTCACAACATTCCCGAAATTATCAAGGGGTTCACCCATTCCCATAAGCACTATGTTTGATATGCGGATATCAAGGTCATTCTGGGCAGTATGTATCTGGGAAAGAATCTCTGACGGTGTGAGATTTCTGGTGAAACCTCCTTTACCGGTAGCGCAAAAGGTACATCCCATCTTGCAGCCAACCTGTGTGGAAAGGCACATTGAATATCCGTGGTGATAGTCCATAACCACCGCTTCAACACACTCACCATCGTCAAAAGAAAACAAATATTTTATTGTATTATCATAACGTGAAACAAGCTTTTTTTCAATATTTGCAACAGAAATGTAACATATTGAAGAGAGCTTTTCTATCATGGTTTTTGGCAGATTTGTCATCTCTGAAAAGGCGCTTACACCCTTAAGATGAAGCCAGGAATATATCTGGTCGGCACGAAAACGAGGAAATCCCAATCCACAGATATATTCAGTAAGCTCTTCTCTGCTGAAAGACTTTATATCTGTAAGACTCATTGATTTCTCCTTTCCATAGTTGCCACAAAGAATCCATCTGCGCCACCTGTTGTGGGAAACAGAGTTATCATATTTTCGGGTTCATCAATTTTTCTTAAAACAGATTCAGGAAGATTTATCATTTTGGGGACAAACTCGGGATGTGCAGAAAGGAAGTTTTCCACAATCTCTCTGTTTTCTGCAGGATTCAGGGTACAGGTTGAATAAACAAGTGTACCGCCGCATTTAACAAGCTTTGCTGAATTCTCAAGAATCTGCATCTGAATGGGAGGCAGATTCATATAGTCATCAGCCTTTTTATAACGGATTTCGGGCTTACGTCTGAGGATTCCGAAGCCGCTGCAAGGTACGTCGCAAAGTACAACATCGGCTGTATCTGTAAGCTCCTTATCATCTGCAGCATTGCGCACAGAAGCATTGACAATTGAGATACCCAGACGACGTGCACCTGACTCAATAAGACGAATCTTGTGAGGATGCAGGTCAAAGGCTCTGATCTCACCCTTGTTTTCCATTGCAATAGCCATAGCAAAAGTTTTGCCTCCGGGTGCACTGCAGACATCAAAAACAATATTTCCGCTTTTAGCACCGCTCAGAGCAGCACACAATGCAGATGCACCATCCTGCACAAAAAACTCGCCAAGCTCAAAAGATTTGAGATTATCCACAGCACCTGTGTTTTCCAGGGATAACATATTATCACAGAAAGGAAACACCTGTGCTTTTACACCTTCTTCCTCAAGATTTTCAATCAGAGTTTCGCTGTCTGTAAGCAGGGTGTTTACTCTGACAGTAAGAGGAGGTCTGCCCGAAAGTGCAGAAAGAATCTGCTCTGTAACCTCTTCCTTGTAAGCATTCATCCACAAAGACACAAGATATTCAGGGCAGGAATATTTAACAGAAAGGTACTTTACCTTATCTGCCTGTGCAGGAAGAATCAGCTTGTTTTCTGTCCTTATAAAAGTGCGGAGAAGTCCATTGATAAATCCCGAAGACTTAAAAAGTTTCTTTTTCTTGGCAAGATTAACACATTCGTTAACCGCTGCGCTGTCGGGTACTTTATCCATATACAAAATCTGATAAATACCCATACGCAGGATTATAAGTGTGGAAATCTCAATTTTACGAAAAGGCACAGAAGACAGCTTTCTGATTACATAGTCAATAGTAAGAAGTCTTTCAAGAACGCCATAAACCAGGGCAGTACAAAAGGCACTGTCCAGCTTGTTCAGGTTATTCTCTTTTTGTGCCTGGTCAAGTGCAAGGTTGGAATACGCATCCTCTGCAAGCACCTTTTTGAGCACATCAAAAGCTACTTCTCTTGAATTCTTCATTACTGTCTCCTGTTATTATACAAATTATCTTCTTCGCTGCTTTGCTATCATCAGAATGCGTAAAAGCTGCAAAAGTGCTGTTACAGCTGCAGCTACATAGGTAAGTGCTGCCGCTGTGAGGGTAGCTCTTGCACCACCAATCTGCTGTTCAGAAAGAAGATTTCTTTCCTTAATTGTGCTGAGGGCTCTTCTTGAGGCATTGAACTCTACTGGTAATGTAACCAGAGTAAACAGAAAAGCTGTACTGTAAAGCAGAATACCGATAAAAAGGAGTACACCGCCAAGTTCATAAGTGGTTGATGCTGTGCTTACGCTATCATAATAATAGTAATATCCGGACATAGCCAGACCGATGATAATAAGTATCCAACCAATCTTTGAACCGAAATTTGTAACAGGTACCAGAGCACCTCTGATTTTATTGGGAATATATCCCTCTGCATGCTGCACAGCGTGACCTGCTTCGTGAGCGGCAATACCTACAGCTGCAATAGTTGTTGAATTAAATACACCCTCTGAAAGGTGAATTGTATTTGTTCTGGGATCAAAATGATCTGTGAGTTTACCTGCAACAGGCACAATGGATACATTTGAAATACCATTGTTAAGCAGAACCTGACGTGCAGCTTCTGCTCCTGTAAGACCGCGTGTATTCTGAATTTTCGAATTCTTATTATATGCAGAATTCACCAGATACTGAGCAATCAGTGAAAGTAAAATCGCAGGCAACATCCAGATAAGATAAGAAAAATAACCCGTAAATGAATAATATCCCATAGTTAACCTCCTGAAAACATTACACTATATAATTACTCAAAATAGGTGTTACTATCCAGTTTATGACCCATAAGGAACGATTTTGAATCCATTACTTTTTTACCTTCAGGCTGAAGAGTCAAAATTTCAACTGCTCCCTCACCGCAAGCTACAGTCAGGGGATTCACACACACTACCTGGCCGGGTTTGCCGCTTTTTGAAGAAACTCTTGTTTCGATAACCTTCATACGCTTACCCTCAAGAGTTGTGAGAGCAACAGGCCAGGGGTTAAGTCCTCTTACAAGATTGTGAACTTTTTGTGCAGATTCTGACCAATCGATTACACAAACAGACTTATCCAGCATAGAAGCGTAAGACGCCTCGTCTTCATTCTGGGGGGTTCTGGGAGCTGTGCCCTGCTCAAGCAGAGTAAGAGTTTCGCAGAGAAGTTCTGCACCGGCATCAGCGAGTCTGTCGAAAAGTTCGCCTGATGTTTCGTTCTCTCCTACTTTGGTCTCATATTTGAGAATCATATCTCCTGTATCCAGGCCTTCTCCCATATACATTGTGGTTACACCGCCGATTTCGTCACCATTCAGGACAGTCCACTGGATAGGTGCAGCACCACGATATTTGGGAAGAAGAGATCCGTGTACATTGATACATCCCAAAGGAGGTATCTCAAGAACCTCTTTAGGCAAAAGTTTTCCGTATGCAACCACAACGATTACATCGGGATTAAGCTCTTTGATTGTTGCAATAACCTGCTCATCCTTAAGAGTTGCAGGCTGATAAACAGTAAGTCCGTTTTCCAGTGCACACACCTTTACCTCGGGAGGAGTCATAATCATTTTTCTGCCGCGGGGCATATCCACCTTGGTGAACACCGCACTGATGTTGTGACCTTCTTTGATAAGCTTTTTAAGGCTTACTACAGCAAAATCAGGTGTACCCATGAATACAATATTCATGCATTTACCTCCTTACTCCTGAATCTCATCAGGTGCCAGCATACGAACAACATTATCCTTAAAAAGCACACCATCAAGATGATCGAGTTCGTGACAGAAAGCACGTGCCAGAAGCCCCTCGCCTTCGTAGCTTACTTCGTTGCCGAATCTGTCGAAAGCTTCAACCTTTACTCGCATAGGTCTGCTTGTAATACCGTATTCGCCGGGAGAAGAAAGACAACCCTCTACCTCCTGCTGATTTCCGGATTTCTCTGTAATTTCGGGATTAACAAGCTCAATAAGACCTTCACCAACATCAATAACTACAACTCTTCTGAGGATACCTACCTGATTAGCGGCAAGACCTACACCATTTGTTGCATACATTGTATCAGCCATATCATCGAGCAAATCGTGGAGTCTTTTATTGAATTCAATTACAGGACGAGCGGTCTTGCGAAGTACGTCGTCGCCCTCTTTAACTACATTTCTAATTGCCATCGTGATTACCTCCTGCAACGGAAGAATTAAAAGCTCAAAGGCTTCAAATCTATGTATACCGTTACATCCTGATATTTTTTATCCTTGCCGAATTCTTTGAGAAGGTCAGACATAAGAGCGCGGAGCTTCTCGCAGTTTCGGCTTTTTACTATAATTTTATATCTGTATTTGTTATTAACCTTTGAGACAAGTGCCGCAGAAGGACCTAAAGCGCGAATGGGTAAATCCTTAAACTCCTGTGTACACTTTGCCTTGAGTTTCTCTATAAACTCATTGGAACAAGAAATTGTCTTAGCTTTGTTTTCGCCAAGGAAGCCTATGAGCAGAATATCGGAAAAAGGCGGATAAGTCAGACCATATCTTATATCTATCTCATCAGAATAGAACGCATCATAATCCTGTCTGGAAGAAAGGTCTATGATGGGATTTTCCGGAGTATAGGTCTGAATAATTGCCCTGCCCTTTTCAGCACCTCTGCCGCTTCTGCCCACAACCTGGGTAAGCATTGAAAATGCTCTCTCAAAGCTTCTGTAATCATCGCTGTACAGCATCTGGTCTGCAGAAAGAACTCCTACCAAAGTAACATTGGGAAAATCAAGTCCCTTTGCAACCATCTGTGTACCGATCAATATATCATACTCACCTTTAGAAAAAGCAGTAAGTAGTTTTTCGTGAGAATTCTTCTGCATAACAGAATCTGCATCCATACGCAGAATTCTTGCTGATGGGAACAATTCACTGAGAGTTTCTTCAGCACGCTGTGTTCCTGCTCCACAAAATTGCAGACTGTTCTCGTGGCAAGTGGGACACTCCTGAGTCACACTCTGGGAATATCCGCAATAATGGCACATAAGTCTGCCGTTGGCCTGATGATAAGTCAAGGAAATTGAACAGTTGGGACAGGAAAGTGCCTCTTTGCAGCTGCGGCAAACGGCAAATGTATTGTATCCTCTGCGATTAAGCAAAAGGATGGATTGCTTGTTATTGTTGAGATTTTCCTCGATTGCAGAAAGAAGCGCTGAAGAAATACCAGTTGTGTTTCCACCTGCAAGCTCATCGTTCATATCTACTGTAAGCACTTCGGGAAGCTGTGCATTGCCAAAACGATTAGGCAGAGTAAACAATGAATATCTGCCTGTTTGTGCATAATAGTAGCTTTCCACGTCGGGAGTAGCAGAAGACAACAGCAACAGACAATTATTACTGTTGCATCTGAATTTAGCCAGATCTCTTGCGTGAAATCTGGGTTTGTTTTCAGATTTATAGGTATGCTCCTGCTCCTCGTCCATAATTATAAGACCGAGGTTATCAAAAGGAGCAAAAACCGCACTTCTTGTACCGACAGCGATTTTTGCATAACCTTTCTGCACACGCTTGAACTCATCAAGTCGTTCGCCCACAGAAAGTCCGCTGTGGAAAATTGCAACGTCATCACCAAAAAGACCCTTGAACTTTTTTACAAGCTGAGGTGTAAGGGCAATTTCGGGCACCATAACAATAACGCCCTTTCCCTGCTCCACCACAGAGCGGATAAGCTGCAGAAAAACAGCTGTTTTGCCGGAGCCTGTAACTCCGTAAAGAAGCGCAACACTACCCTTACCGCTCAGGGTCATTTCGTGTAATCCCTCAAAAGCAGTCTGCTGTTCATTATTAAGAATGGGAAATTCGATTTTCTCGGAAGTTCCGATTTGGGGTGTACGGAACACTTCTGCATCAAAATATTCAGCAAGACCTTTTCTGACAACAGCATCAACTACAGCCTGGGTTACTCCTGTGTAGTAGCAGACCTCCTTAACGGAAGCTTCACCCGCATCAAAAATAATATCAAGAACAGCCTGCTGTTTGTCTGTAAGTTTACCTGTGTAATCAGATGCATTTTCTAAAGGACGTATCATTCTGACAGATTTATCTGACATTCGTCTGAATGCATCGTCTGACTTCAAAAGATATCCATCACGAACCATTTTCTCCAAAATCTGAAAATCAGAAAGACCGAAAACATTCATAATATTTTCTCGTTTCTGGGGAGAGTTTTGCTTTAGCAGATATTCGTAGATTTTTGCGAAATCTCCTTGCAGGAAATCTGCATCTGCCTCTGCATTTGCGCTGTAAACGGTAGTGATGTTGTATCCAAGTCCCACCGGGAGCATAGACTTTACTGCTTCAAAATATGTGCAGTAATAGTGTCTGTGCATAAAATCAGCCAGATCAAGCATTTCTTTATTAAGGACAGGCTCACTGTCCAGAACAGAAGAAATGTACTTAAGCCCTGTGCTGTCTGCCGCTTTCACATACATAACCATACCCTGGCGGGTTGTGTTGCCCCTTGCAAAGGGTACACTTAC
>CALEIO010000022.1 GCA_937875885.1 uncultured Clostridia bacterium
GATGTCGCCGCTCTCTACCATATAAACGAATTGATGAGGATGATATTCCATCTCGTCGTATGCAGGGCAGGTGCCGGAGCACTTACCACACTTCATACACTTGCGGGGGTTCACGCCGCTTCTGAAGATAATCTCATCTGCAATCTTTCTGTTATCGTTATGCATTGTCACATTCCTCCTTCACACCCAAAGCCTCAGCCAGAAGCTCTGTGAAGTAAACAACGGGAATAGAATCGGAATTCTTGTCAAGGTTATATTTGCACAGAGGGCATGCAGTAACAATACAGTCAGCACCCATTGTCTGTGCATTTGATGTAATCTCCATACTCTTGCGCTTTGCAAACTCGGGCTTTTCCATTGTCACGTAGCCGCCACAGCACTCGTTGCGCATGGAAGAAACTACAACCTCTGCACCCAGAGCCTTGATAAGGTCTTCGAAGATTGTGGGATTCTCGGGGTCATCCATCTGCATTACAGAGGAAGGTCTGAGAAGAAGACATCCGTAGTAAGGAGCAATCTTCTTGCCCTTGAGGGGATTCACAACTGCTTCCTTAATCTTGTCAAAGCCTACAACATCACGAAGGAGCTCAAGATAATGGTAAATCTCGGTGCTTCCGTCGTAAGAAGTGTCTTCTGCCATATAGCGGTTAACCTTTGTGCAGAAGCCTTCGTCGTTTTTCATCAGATAATTTGTCTGTTTGAGAACATTGTGGCAAGCAGAGCAAACAGATACAAGGGGCTGTTCCTTTTCGCCTGCATATTTCAGCGCACGAACGGAGGAAAGCTTTGAACCTGCTTCATCCTTGGAGGTGAAAACACCGCCACAGCACTGCCAGTTCTCTATCTCTTCCAGAGTAACACCCAGAACCTCGGCACACTTGCGTGCATAAACGTCAAGTGTCTTTGCCTTGTTCTTCAGGGTACATCCGGGAAAATAACTTACTTTCATAAGATTACGCTCCTCAAATAAGTTTGTGATAGTTTATGCTTACACCATCTCTTCGGGATGGAACACTTCGTCAAATCTCTCTGCTGTAAGGAAGCCAAGCTCTACGCAAGCCTCTTTAAGGGAGATGTTGTCTTTGTATGCTTTCTTTGCAGTCTTAGCTGCATTCTCGTAACCAATATAGGGGTTAAGAGCTGTAACAAGCATAAGAGAATTGTGGAGGTTGTGGTGCATTTTCTCGCGGTTTGCTGTAATGCCAACTGCACAATTCTTGTTGAATGAAAGGATAGCCTCTGCAAGGAGTCTGCCTGACTGCAGGAAATTGTAGATACATACAGGCATAAACACGTTAAGCTCAAAGTTACCCTGGGAAGCTGCCATAGAAACTGCAACATCGTTGCCCATAACCTGAACAGCTACCATTGTAACAGCCTCACACTGTGTGGGGTTAACCTTACCGGGCATAATGGATGAACCGGGCTCGTTCTCGGGAATGAAGATTTCACCAAGACCATCTCTGGGACCACTTGCAAGCCAACGAACGTCGTTTGCAATCTTCATCATATCGCAAGCAAGAGCCTTGATTGCACCGTGAGCAAAAACCAGCTCATCCTTGGATGTAAGAGCGTGGAACTTGTTCTGTGCTGTAACAAAGGGCTTACCTGTAAGCTTTGCAACGTTCTCTGCAACCAGCTGCGCAAAACCTGCAGGTGTGTTAAGACCTGTGCCAACTGCTGTGCCGCCGAGTGCAAGTTCACAAATAGGCTTTACAGCAAGCTTGAGCATCTCTACATCGCGCTCAAGGCTGGATCTCCAACCGCTGATTTCCTGGCTGAATGTAATGGGAGTTGCATCCTGAAGATGAGTTCTGCCGCTCTTTACAATTCCCTCGTTCTCCTTCTCAAGACGCTTGAATGTCTCGATGAGGGTCTCTGCTGCGGGAATAAGCTTGTCCTCGATCATTGTAACAGCAGCAATGTGCATTGCTGTGGGGAATGTATCGTTAGAAGACTGGCTCATGTTGATATCATCATTGGGATGAAGAATCTTGTCGCCTGCAATCTGATTGCCGCGGTTAGCCAGAACCTCGTTCATATTCATATTTGACTGTGTGCCTGAACCTGTCTGCCACACAACCAGAGGGAAGTTACCTGCAAGTTTACCCTGTGTAACTTCGTCACAAGCAGCACTGATAGCAGCAAGTTTCTCTGCTGTCATCTTCTCAGGCTTAAGCTCTGCATTTGTCATAGCTGCAGCCTTCTTAAGAATTGCAAAAGCGCTGATAATCTCTGCGGGCATTGTCTCAATGCCTACACCGATTTCAAAGTTCATGCTGGAGCGCTGTGTCTGTGCTGCCCACAGTTTGTCTGCAGGAACCTTAACCTCGCCCATTGAATCGTGTTCAATACGATATTCCATTTCCGTCATCCTTTCAAAAACAAAATTTATCTGTAAAGTTTTATAAACCGATTAAAATCAGATGTTTACGCTTCTGATAACTTCCTTAAGTGTGTCAGCACTTGCTTTGAGCTTGAAGATTTCTTCGTCTGTAAGAGGAAGAAGAACCTTGCTGTGAGCACCATTGTTACCAACCACGTTGAGAAGGCTGAGGCATACATCGTTGATGCCATATTCACCATTGAGCATTGTGGAAACTGTAAGTGTTGTGTCCACACCGCTGAGGATGCACTTGCAAAGATGTGCAACAGAAACAGATACAGCATAGAAGGTTGCGCCCTTACGGCTGATAACCTCTGCACCTGACTTCTTAACATACTCTTCTACCTCATCGTAGTTGAGTTCGGGATATACAACATCTGTACGCTGAACGCTCTTGCGGTACTCCTCGATGGGAACGTTTGAAATATTACAAAGTGACCAGGGAACAAAACTTGAGTTGCCGTGCTCACCGAGAACATAAGCGTGAACGTTACGCTGGTTCAGGAAGTAGTACTCAGAAAGTCTGGATCTGAGTCTGGAGGTATCCAGAATTGTACCGGAGCCGATTACTCTCTCCTGGGGAAGACCTGATACCTTGCAGAAAGCGTATGTAAGTACATCAACAGGGTTGCTTACGATAACGTAGATTGCATCGGGAGCATATCTTGTAATCTGGGGAATAATGCTCTTTGTAATCTCGATGTTTGTCTGAGCAAGGTCAAGTCTGCTCTGACCGGGAGCTCTGCCCACACCGGATGTAAGCACTACGATGTCGGAGCCTGCAGCATCCTGGAAATCGCCTGCATAAACAGAGCAGGAGTGACAGAAAGGTGTACCCTGACGGATATCAAGAGCCTCACCAACCGCCTTCTCCTTGTTGATATCAATCAACACAATTTCGGAGCAAAGACCCGCAACGGTAAATGTGTACGCAATTGTTGCACCTACATTACCTGAGCCGATAACTGTAATTTTGTTCATAAATGTTCTCCTTTGAATTTAACAATAAAATACTAAACAAAAATTGCAAAATGCATAAGCCTTGCAGCACAAGCCGCAAACGCCCATACTTTCACATTCTATATCCTGACAATTATAGCACAAACCTTGTGCGTACGCAATATATTATAGATGAATTTGTCAAAAATTTAACAACTTTTTTATTTCTTACAAAAACCCTGCCTTTTCGTTGATTTATTTTATGGAATACGATATAATGACAATCACAAAAAACACACAAATCCCTATCAGAGAGTTGAAAATTATGAAATACAAAAACATAACCCGGGGAACATTTATCGCAAGGCCGAACCGCTTCATTGCCCACGTGGAAATCGGAGACAAAAAACACGTTGTCCACGTAAAAAACACAGGCAGATGCAAAGAACTTCTCACCCCCGGCTGCACAGTATATCTTGAGCATTCAGACAACCCCAGCAGAAAGACGGAATACGACCTTGTAGCCGCAGTTAAAGAACGTGGAAAACTCCCATCATTACTGATAAATCTGGACTCACAGATTCCAAATGATGCCGCAGAAGAATGGATTGAAAACAGCAGCATTTTCTCACCTGATGCCACCATAAAACGAGAAGTAAAATTCGGCAATTCCCGCTTTGATTTTTACATCGAAGACAAGGGCAGAAAAGCCTTCCTTGAGGTTAAAGGTGTCACCCAGGAAATTGACGGGATCGCCTACTTCCCCGATGCTCCCACAGAGCGCGGAGTAAAGCACATAGAAGAGCTTATTTTATGCACGGAAAAAGGCTATGAAGCCTACATTCTTTTTGTAATCCAGATGAAAGGAATCACCGCTCTCAAACCAAACGACGAAACCCACAGAGCCTTCGGAGATGCCTTAAGAAAAGCCGCAGAATCAGGAGTAAAAATCCTTGCAACAGACTGCATAATCACTCCTGACTCCATAACTCCCGACGAAAAAGTCCCCGTAATTCTCTGATTTTAACAAAATTATATACCCTTTTGACATCAATCAGGCAAAAGTACAACTGTTTTTTCCCTATACTTTTGTCAGATTGATGTTTTTTCTTTCGTAAAAGTCTCAAAATATAGTGCAAAAAATATATATTTCATAAACACCTTGACTTTAGCGTGATATAGTGATAAAATGGCATACATATTTATTGTAGTATATAATCTATAAATTATATTTTCATTCATTTAAGAAAGGAACGAGGTTATGAGCAACTTAAGAAATGCCGAAACCGACGCTCTCTTTGAAGCGATTCTCTCTCTTGAGACAACAGAAGAACTTTACAAATTCTTTGAGGATGCCTGCACCATCAAAGAAATCAAAGACATTGCACAGAGATTTCTCGTTGCAAGGCTTCTCCATTCAGGACAGAATTACCAGGAAGTTAACGCCAACACAAAAGTCAGCACTGCTACAATCTGCAGAGTCAACAAATGCCTCAACTACGGCGCAGGCGGTTACCTGACAGCTATAAACAGGATTAAAAAGGAAGGTCAGAATTAATGATAAACGAGAAAATCATCAAAAGTGATGAAAGAGCAATATTTGAGCTTCGCGAGCTTTACCGTCAGTACGGTTACTCCCAGTTCAAAATGTCAAAATTCGAAGAATATGACCTCTATGTAAAGAACAAGGACTTTCTTGTTTCTGACGAGGTAATCACATTCACCGATAAAAACGGCAGACTTATGGCGCTCAAACCCGACGTAACTCTTTCCATCATCAAAAACACATCAGACAAGCCCGGTACAATCCAGAAATTCTACTATAACGAAAACGTTTTCAGAGTTTCCAAGGGCACACATTCATTCAAAGAAATTATGCAGTCAGGTCTTGAGTGCATCGGTGACCTGCACAACTATGAAATTGCAGAAGTTGTGCTCCTTGCAGTAAAGAGCCTTGCTCTCATCAATCAGAATTATGTTCTGGATATCTCCCATATGGGTATTCTGTCCGCCATGCTGGATGAGATCACCGCCGAGCTGGAAGCCAAGCTGAACGCCGAAGTCGCCGCCTCTTTGTCCATCGCCGGCTGTATCGGTATTTGCTACCTGGAGCCCATCGTTGACGTTTACGCTGCCGACGGCACTCTGTACCGCTGC
>CALEIO010000023.1 GCA_937875885.1 uncultured Clostridia bacterium
AAGCAAATACGATCCATTCAAATTGTTATTGAACACTTTGAAATCTTCGGACGTTGATAAGGAATACATTCAGGTTATCTTACCCCAGAAAATGGAGTACAACCTGCAGTACATCAATCAATTTGGTTTCAGACGCGATATTCAACTGATTTTTAAGACTGTTACAGAGGTGTTTAAATAACATCTCTTTATAGTTTGAGGTTTCGTTATGAAAAAGCTTAAGTTACTTTTTCTGGATACATCACTGTTCAGACTTTCTTATATGCTGTGTACATTCTTCTGTATGGTTATGTATGTCTACACAGCGGCATACGCTCTTCTGACACTTCTTTTTGTCTGGGGAGCAGCTCTCACAGTACATACTGTGCTCAAAAAGGATTTTCTGAACAAATTATATTTAGGGTTATGGACTGTGGCCTTTGCGGCTATGTTTGCCATCACTATACTTTTCAATCTTGGCTGCGGCTTGTATGCTGTCATTTACAATGTAGTGTTACTTTTCCATGTGGGAATTTGCTTTTTCATATTCTTCGGAATGCACACAGAGAAGGTTGTTCCTTTCCGTTGGGAGCTTTATCTTGTGGCAAGAACTATAGTCTATCTCTCTACAGTTTTCACCCTTATCGGTCTTGTGCTTATGCTGTTTACTTCAGGTAAGTTCGATAATTATATGAACTATCAGGGTGTTTTCAAAGGTTTCTACATCAATCCCAATCATCAGGGATATGTGTCAGCATTGTCCATTGTTTTCTGCCATATGCTGACAAAACCTAATTTTATAATTAACTCAAAGCAGAAACGTGTAAGCCGAATCTGGCTTGTAAGCTGTGCTTTGCTCAACGCAACTGCTCTGCTTCTGTGTGACAGCAACGCAAGTCTGCTGTTCATTATAGTTTACGCAGCAATAGTCGTTCTGCTCAAGTTCTTTGCAATGACAGAGAATCTTACACCAAAAAAGATGGCAATCAGAATCGTCGTTCTTGGCATTGCAGGACTTATCGCTCTGTCAATAATGATGGTTGTGCGAGTCTTCTGCCGTGTTGGTGTAGCGGCTGTTTTCAGCGACGGAGGTCTTACTGCACAGCAGATTAAGGATTTAAGCGCAGATGCAATATTTATCCCAACCAAAGATACAGGATTCACAAGTCGTTGGTTCTTGTGGGATGCAGGTGTCAAGATTTTTTCAGAACGTCCTGTGTTCGGCGTAGGTAAGGGCAGCCTGCTTGATGATATCATTGCGGTTACAGGCAGAACAAAATTCAACAATCAGTATGAGGGTGTAATCCGTATGGTGTTCACAGACCTTCATAACGGATATCTCTCAATACTTGTGTCTGCAGGTACAATCGGTCTTATTCTTTTTATGATATTTTTAGTAAGATTCATTATGATGGCATTTCCGGTGTGGTTTGTGCAACGCAGAATTATGACCCACAGCGTATATCCTTGCCTTATGGCATTCATAGTAGCATATCTTATATTCTCGTTGGTAGAAAGAACTATCCTCTTTGATGTTACATATTTTGTAATGAGCTTCTGGCTGATGCTGGGTTATACATCCTGCTATGCTCTTGATTTGGGTTATGCCCGCCGAGGAAGCTATCAAGTACATGAAGGATGCTGCTGAGAAGTCCTACCTGAAGAAGGGCCGCGATGTTGTTGACAAGAACTGGGATGCTATCGATGCCGGTGCTACTGCATACGTAAAGATCGATGTTCCCGCTGCAT
>CALEIO010000024.1 GCA_937875885.1 uncultured Clostridia bacterium
GTTATGTAAGTTATGTTATAAATACACGTGCAATTCTTTCGGGTGTTCACTATGAAGATGGTGTTGAAATCAGACATACTGCAAGTGAAAACAACGTAACACTCTTTACGTCACTCGACACAGTTGCTGTGTTGCTCGACGTTCTCGAGGAAACAACCCTCTGCATTTCTACAATTGATGAATAATATTTTGGAGAATTGATTTAAAATGCATCAAGGAATTTACACAATTACAGAAAATAAGAAAATCGCAAAGGACGTTTACAAAATGGTTCTTTGCGGTGACTGCACCGACATCCGCTGCGGTCAGTTTGTAAACATCAAGCTTGATGGCCTTTACCTGCGCAGACCCATTTCTGTCTGCGAGGTAGAGGGCGAAGAGCTTACTCTTATCTACAAGGTAGTGGGCAAGGGCACAGAGGTTATGAGCAAGATGCTCAAGGGCACAGAGCTTGACGTGCTCACAGGTCTGGGTAACGGCTACTCCCTCAAAGAAAGCGGCTCAAGACCCCTGCTTATCGGCGGTGGTGTTGGCGTACCTCCTATGTACGAACTGTGCAAACAGCTTACAAAAGAGGGCAAGGAGGTTTCTGTAATCCTTGGCTTCAACAAGGCAGAGGAAGTTTTCTATGCTGAGGAGTTTGCATCTCTTGGTGCAAAGGTTTACGTTGCTACAGCAGACGGCTCTATGGGCACAAAGGGCTTTGTAACAGACGTTATGAAAGACCTTGGTGACTACACATACATCTACACCTGCGGTCCCGAGCCTATGCTCAAGGCTGTTTACAATGCAAGTAACACTTCGGGTCAGTACAGCTTTGAAGAAAGAATGGGTTGCGGCTTCGGCGCTTGTATGGGTTGCTCCTGCAAGACCAAGTACGGCAACAAGAGAATCTGCAAAGAAGGCCCCGTGCTTACAAAGGAGGAGATTATATGGTAAACACAAAAGTAACCCTTTCAGGGCTCACACTTGACAATCCCATTATCCCCGCCAGCGGTACCTTTGGCTTTGGCTACGAGTTTGCAGAGATATATGATATCAACATTTTAGGCTCTTTCTCTTTCAAGGGCACAACCCTGGAGCCCAGATTCGGTAACCCCACACCCAGAATTGCAGAAACACCTATGGGTATGATTAATGCAGTAGGTCTGCAGAATCCCGGCATCGACAAGGTTATCTCCGAAGAGCTTCCCAAGATGAAAAAAGTATTCCACAAGCCCGTTGTGGCAAACATCAGCGGCTTCTGTGTGGAAGAATATGTAAAATGCTGCGAAAAGATTGACAAAGAAGATTGCGTTGGCATTATCGAGGTTAACATCAGCTGCCCCAATGTTCACGGTGGTGGTATGGCTCTGGGCACAGACCCCGAGATGGCAGCAGAGATTACAAGAGCTGTTAAGGCTGTTACAACAAAGCCTGTTTACATCAAGCTCACTCCCAACGTAACAAGCATTGTTCCCATTGCCAAGGCTGTTGAGGCAGCAGGCGCAGACGGCATCTGTCTTTGCAACACCTTCCTTGGTATGAGAATCAACCTCAAAACAAGAAAACCCATCATTGCTAACAAGATGGGCGGCTTCTCAGGCCCTGCAGTATTCCCTCAGGCTCTGCGACTTGTTTATCAGGTTTACGAAGCAGTAAACATCCCTGTTATCGGCATCGGTGGCGTGTCCACAGCCGAGGATGTTATTGAAATGATGCTTGCAGGTGCAACTGCTGTGCAGGTAGGTGCTGCAAACCTTGTAGACCCCTACGCTTGCAAGAACATTATAGAAGAATTACCTGCCGTAATGGAAAAATACGGCATCACAGACTTAAATGAAATTATAGGAGGCGCACACTAATGGGTAAGGACGTTATTATTGCTTGCGACTTTGCAGGCAAAGAGCAATGCATTGAATTTCTGGATAAATTCACAGACTGCAAACCTTTTGTAAAAATCGGTATGGAGCTGTTTTATGCAGCAGGTCCCGAGATTGTAAGAGAAATCAAGGCAAGAGGCCACAAGATTTTCCTCGACCTCAAGCTTCACGATATTCCCAACACAGTTATGAAGTCTATGTCTGTACTGCGCAACCTGGATGTTGATATGACAAACCTCCACGCTGCAGGTACAAAGGCTATGATGGAAGCAGCACTCAAGGGCCTTACAAGAGAAGACGGCACACGTCCTCTGCTCATCGCAGTTACACAGCTTACTTCCACAAGCGAAGAGGCTATGAAAGAAGACCTGCTCATCAATGCTCCCATTGACGAGGTTGTTATGCACTATGCAAACAATGCAAAGGATGCAGGTCTTGACGGCGTAGTTTGCTCTCCTCTGGAGGCTGGCAAGGTACACGCTCGCTGCGGAGAGAAGTTTATGACAGTTACTCCCGGCGTACGCTTTGCAGACGGCGATGTGGGCGACCAGAAGAGAGTTACAACTCCCGAGCGCGCAAAGGAGCTTGGCTCTGACTACATCGTAGTTGGCAGACCCATCACAGCAGCAGAAGACCCCGTTGCAGCATACAAGAGATGCGTAGCTGAGTTTGTCGGCTAATATAAATTCCAAAACGAAATAGATCCCCTCGGTGAGGGAGCTCTCACAAGCATTATTTAATGTT
>CALEIO010000025.1 GCA_937875885.1 uncultured Clostridia bacterium
TTTTTTGTGATATGACCCTTTCGGGCGGGCGCAGAGACCCGCCCCTACGATGAGAGGAAAGGTTCACGTTGATGATTCAAAACATTATCATTGACTATAAGAATCGGCTGTGATAAAATTATAGTGTAATGAAACTGTCTTTAATTCGGTACATTGATGCCGACAAGATGAATTTTATCTGCAATTTTTCTTGTCTGCTTTTTTGGCAGACTTTTTTATTTTCTGCTCACTTTATGGAGGGGATAATATGACATTCAAAGCTAAAATTCTGGATGAATCTGATATCAACCGCGCACTTATCCGTATGGCTCACCAGATTTGCGAGAAAAACAGCGGAATAGAGAATCTGTGTCTTATCGGTATCCGCACCCGTGGTGTGCCGCTGGCTCACAGACTTGCAGGGTTTATCGGCAAAATCGAGGGAACATCACCCGAGGTGGGTGCTCTGGACATCACCCTCCACCGTGATGATATTGACAAAGCAATATCTGTTCCCGTGGTGTCTTCCACAGATGTGCCTTTCTCTGTTGAAGGTAAGACTGTTGTGCTTGTGGATGATGTAATCTACACCTGTCGCACAGCAAGGGCTGCTTTGGATGCTGTAATGGCTCTTGGCAGGCCTGCCCGAATCCAGCTTTCCGTACTCATCGACAGAGGTCATGCAGAGCTTCCCATCCGTGCAAACTACGTGGGCAAAAATCTGCCTACCTCCCAGGAAGAGATTATTGCCGTAAGACTTTCCGAGTGTGACGGCGAGGATTCCGTAAGCATCTACAGCAAGTAATTTGCATAGAGAATCCCTGAAATTTCCCTTGACAATCGGGGAAAAGAGGTTTACAATTAAATAAACAAAACAGGGGTGCTGACGGCAAGTCGGCTGAGATTGAGAATATAAGTGCTTCTCTGACCCTATAACCTGATACGGATAATGCCGGCGTAGGGAGTAGATTCACTGATTTATTCAGCACTGCAGACCGGTATGCAGTGCTGTTTTTTATTCGTCTGTTTTGTTTAATATATTTTTGAGGTGATTTTTTTGAAAAAACTATCTGTACGCAGACTCACAGAGAGTGCCGTTATGCTTTCCGTTGCAACGGTGCTCAGTATGCTTGCCATTGTTGATATGCCTATGGGCGGCAAGCTTACACCGGTTTCAATGCTTCCCATCTTCATCATAGCCTACCGCTACGGCGCAGGCTGGGGATTTGTAACAAGCTTTACCTACGGACTCATCCAAATGGTGCTTGGACTTGATAACTTAAGCTATGCCACAAACTGGGTGGCTGTGCTTACAATCATCTTCCTCGATTACCTGATAGCTTACGGCGTGTTGGGCTTTGGCGGCATCTTCAGAAAGAAGATGAAACATCAGTGGCTTGAGTTTGCACTTGGCATCGGAATCGGCTGTGTGCTCAGATTCATCTGCCATTTCATTACAGGCATCACAGTATGGGCAGACCCTTCAGGAGAACTTCCCATCCCCTTGTTCTCATTCCTTTACAACGGCGGATATATGCTCCCTGAACTGGCAGCAACCGTGGTTGTGGGTGTGTTCCTTGTAAAGACTTTTGATCTGACTTCTCCCACCTTGCGCAAGGTTAAGAAGTAAGAGAACTGATTCGGTAAAACGGAAATAATACCGCAAAAAAACAACAGGCAACGCTTTGTGCACAGCGTTGCCTGTTTTGTTGTGTTATCAGTCAAGTTTGTTCATTACCATACCGGTAATCATCTTGGGATAGAAGTATGTGGATTTCTGGGGCATTTTCTCGCCTGCAGAAGCAACATCGCGGATTTCTGTAACCTTGGTGGGATTCAGCACAAAGGAGCACTGGGCACTGCCGTTGTCAACTGCGCTGAGAGCTTCCTCAAAGAATTTGGTGTAGGTCAGGTTAATCTGGGCTGCCATATTCTCTTTGTCAATGCCGAAGATGTTTTCAAGAATCAGGGAGTGGAGCACGGTTACGTCAAGCTGACGGGATGCAACAGAAAGCTCTGGCAGGAGCTCATCCATAACAGAGATATCTTTCAGAGTGAGCAGATACCACTCGTCGTTTCCTGTGTAGAAGCCGAATGCTTTTTTTCCTTCTTTGTCTTTCACAGCAAGGATGCTTTCCATAATGTCGGTGGAAAAGAATTTCTTAACCTCAAAGTAATCCTCACACTTTTTGAGCACCTGGTCTTTATCAAAGTCTGCAAGGTCACGTACAAGTCTGTGGGTGGGGAATACCACCAGGCCGGGATGACCCATATCGCAGAGGAAAATCATCTGGTAATCCTGGGCGTCACCCTCTTTTGCCTTGCCGCATTCACGGCAGCAGTTGCGGTAGTTGAGGGCTGTTTCGTAGCGGTGATGACCGTCTGCAATGTAAATCTTTCTGTCTGTAAAGTCGCTTTCAAGCTTTGCAATGGCAACTTCGTCGGTTACAATCCACATACGGTGAGTAATGTTGTCATCATCTGTAAATTCCATATCTGCCTTGCCCTGTGAGAGAGCATCGATGGTGTTAAGGGATGTGTGCTCCTCGTCCATATAGAGTCCGTAAATCTGGCTGAAATTGCAGTTTGTGGCTTTCATCAGGTTAAGGCGGTCTTCCTTTGCCTTGGATAGGGTGAATTCGTGGGGGAGTACAACGCCCTTGGAGAATTCCTCAACCTTAAGACGGCAGATAAGACCCTTGATGGAGTTTCTTTTGCCGTAGGCGGTAAACTCTTCTTCGTAAACATACAGCGCAGGAGCGGATTCTCTTGTAAGAATTCCTTTATCCTCCCAAATTTTCAGTACATCTGATGCAGTAGCGTAGGGGTTTTCTCCCTCTTTGGGCAGCTCCAGACGGATAATGTTGTTTTCATTGTTGGAAAGGTACTGCAGTCTTTGTTCTTCGCTTATAATATCGTAAGGGGGACAGCAGAGTGTGCAGATGTCGCCTGCTTTCTCTGTGTCAAAGCGCAAACCCTTGAATGCTTTAATCTGTGCCATAAGTTTTCCTCCGTAGTCAAATCAGTATTACAGTATCAGTATATCAGCAAAGCTCCCTCAATGCAACCGAAAAAAGGGGAGAATAGTATGCTATGGGGTCTGCGGGGGGTGAAATCTTTGGCTCTGTGGCAGAAAATCACCAAATTTACATCCGCAGAAATGTATTAATTGATAATTATTACAGATTGACTTTGGGGTGTGGATTGTGGTATATTACTATAATGTAGAGAAGTGTCGATTTGTCGTCATTTCCGCAAGAAAAAAAGAATTTTTTATCAAGAAAGAGGAATTTATTATGGAAAGACTTTTAGAGATTTTATCATCAATCCGCTCCGATATCGACTTCGCAAATGAGGATAAGCTCATCGATGACGGCATTCTTGACAGCTTTGACATCGTTTCTATCGTTGCAGAGCTCTGCGCAGAGTACGACGTTACAATCACAGTAGATATGCTCGAGCCCGAAAACTTCAACAGCGCAAGTGCTATTCTTGCATTGGTAGAACGTCTTATCGACGAAATGTAATTATCAGAATGATTTCAGTTTGTTGAAATGTTAAATCGCTTCAACAAGCTGATTTCGTTGGTTTATTAAGGTCTTTTTATTGAGGAGATAGATATGCCTTTTACGTCATTTAGATTTTTCTTCTTTCTGGCAGCAGTAATCGTTGCCTATTACATTGTTCCAAAAAAATTCCAATGGGCTATTCTTTTAGCGGCAAGCTATGCTTTTTATCTTTACAGCGGTATTGAAAATGTCTTTTTCATTGTGGGTACAACTCTGTTTACCTATTTATCAGGCTTGCTTATGCAAAGCATGCGAAACAAAAACCAGAAGAAAATTGATGCTCTTGGTAAGGATATAACAGTCGACCAGAAGCGAGATATGAAAAAAGCTGTAGCGAAGAAAATTCATACAGTTCAGGTTTTAACTGTTCTTGTTAACCTTGCAAAACCGGGTTCATCAACAAAGACATTCCCGAACAAACAGTTGATGT
>CALEIO010000026.1 GCA_937875885.1 uncultured Clostridia bacterium
CGGTAGAACAGAAAAGACATTTGCTCCTAAGGATCCCATTAAGCTTCAGGAAGCTTATACAATGATCGTTAGAGCACTCGATTGGGAAGAAGAAAACGACCTCGTTTATCCTTTCGGCCACATCGAAGTAGCTGAACAGGAAGGCGTAGAACTCGATGCAGGTCTTGACTCTTCTGTAGGTTACACAGATACACTTACAAGAGGCGACATGGCTATCCTTCTTTACAACGCTTTCTTCGCTGAAACAGCTGAAGAAAAGGTTGAAGACTGTCAGTATGACGAACTGATTGAGCAGCAGGCTGCCCGCATCCGCGAACTTTTCGATCAGTGCAAGGAAAAGGACGAGATCATTGCGCAGCTGAATGCCCGTCTGGAAGAATCCGATGCCACCATTGCGGATTTAATGACCGACGGCTGTAATATGGGTGTAAAATCGCTATCGGGATATCTGAATCAGTACGAGGCGGCTGACGAGGTTTCAAAAGATATTACCAAAAGGCTTATTAACCTTGAAGAGAAGCTGGCAATCGACATTCGTTGTTACTTGTGATTTTTTTCAGGATACTGTTTGCAATTTGCAGACAGTATCTTGTTTTTTTATGTAATAGGAGTATAATATTACTATGTTTTACCGAGGTGATTTTATGGAAATCAGAAGAGCAAAAGTAAGCGATGTAGAAGGAATCAATAACCTGCTCAGGCAGGTTTTGTATGTTCACCACGTGGACAGACCTGATATATTCAAAGCAGAAGGCAAGAAATATCGTGACGAGGAGCTTATAGCTATAATTGAGGATGACAGCACACCTTTGTTTGTAGCGGTTGAGGAGGATAAGATTCTTGGCCATTGCTTCTGTGTTATAAATCAGGCTATAGACCATAGCTCCCTTACCGATATCAAGACACTTTACATAGATGACCTGTGCATTGATGAGAATGCAAGAGGTAAGCATATTGGTACTGCATTGTATGAATTTACCCTTGCTTATGCAAAGGAAATCGGCTGTTACAATGTAACTCTGAATGTCTGGGCAAAGAACACATCGGCTCTGAAATTCTACGAGTCTATGGGTCTTACTGTGCAGAAAATCGGTATGGAAAAAATACTTGATTAATAGTTGATATGTAAAAATACCCCCGAAGAAGTTTGGTGCTTCTTCGGGGGTTGTTGTGTTATTAATAACCTTTATATGTGTAGGTGCCTACCTCATATTTTGAACTGTTGCCTTCGAGGTAATAACCTGTGTTGTCCTGCTGGAGGATTGTAACATCAACTGTCTGCTCACCGGAGCCGTTATTGAAAATAATGTTCTGGTATTTAAGACAATCAAGGGTGATAGCGTATATGTCCTGACCCATAGAGTTGGTAGTTTCTTTGGTCATCTTTGTGCCGGGCCAACCGGAAAGCTCGTTGCCGCCACTACCCCAGACATAAGCATAAACATTGCTCCAGTTGCGGTTGTTTGTGAAGTAGATGGTAATAACGTTAGCTTGAGGTTTAAGGCTTTCTACTACTGTTGCAATCTTTGTAAGGTAGCCTTCACGCACCAAAAGTGTATCGTAGTCCTGTCTGTACAGGAACTCATCCTTAAGTGCCTGATACTGGTTGTAGGAGCTTAATGCATAGTTTTCATCAAGAGCCTTCATTGCTTCTTCAAGCGCCTGGGGAGCAGGTGTGTTTACCTCTGCAATGTCTTCAGCGCTTTTGTCAGCAGGGAAGATTGCGATAAGTCCTGCAACAAACTTCTGTACAGATGTTGCATCTCTTACATTAACAGCGCCGTCACCTGTTACATCTGCCTGGAGAAGAGCAACGTCCTCGAGGGTGATGATGCTCGCAGAGTGTTTTTGGATTGCTGTTGCATCCTTTACGTTAACAACTCCGTTTAAGTCTGTGTCACCATAAGTAAGTTCAGGTGTAGGCTCTGTAGCTTCTGTGGTTGCGGGAGCAGTTGTTTCTGTGGGCTCTGTAGCTTCTGTGGTTGCAGGAGCGGTTGTTTCTGTGGGCTCTGTAGCCTCTGTAGTTGCAGGAGTGGTGGTTCCTGTGGGAGTTGTGTCAGGCTCTGTGGGGATTTGTGAAGATGTGCCAAAGGGGATGATGTAAGAGCACTGGGGCATAATCTCGTTGTAGTACATATTGATACCATTGAAGAGAATGCAGTCATTGTAAACCTCAACGATGTATCCTTCGGACATACCGAGAACAGCTGTTCTGTCGACTGTGCCGTTTATAAGTCTGCGCACGCCGCCGATAGCACTGTTGTGCATCATAACAGCAGATGTGCCGTTGTTGTCGGAATAATTGTACTGTGCGGAAAGCTCGAGGTGAGTGTGACCTGTGATGATAACACATTCCTTGTAGGTTTCCATCAGCTTTACAAAACGGGAAACGTCAGCGTTTGATTTCTCAAGAGCAAGGTCATAGTAGTAAGGAGTTGTAAGCTTGTCACCTGAACCCCAGCCTGTGATGTTAGCGTGCTCAATGATGAAGATGTTTTTGCCGTCATCGTGGTATTCTTTCAGCAGAGCCTCCAGCCAGTCAAGCTGCTCGGTGGAGAACTGTGTGCCTTTGTTTGTGTAGAAACCGCCCTCAAGAGCCATAAAGATGAAGTGGTCACCTGTGGTAGGTTCTGTGATTTCGTAGTAGGGAAGGTTCTTTTTGAGTGTTTCTTCTGTAGAATCAAGACCCGTTGCCAGGATAAAAGGAAGATTGTTGTTGTAGTAGTTTCCGTTTTTGTCCCACTTTGTTGCTACATCGTGGTTACCGTTTGACTCATAAATGGGCTTTGAGTAAGGGGAATCTGCAAGAATCTTCAGATATGTATTGTATTCTTCTGCATATGTCTGGTTGCCGTTCTGGTCGTTTACCACGTCACCGGACAAAACAGTAAAGTCAACATCTCTTTTGGAAAGGGTGT
>CALEIO010000027.1 GCA_937875885.1 uncultured Clostridia bacterium
AGTCTCACCAAGCTTGTGAGTTTTACCTGTGTAGAACAGGATTCTCTCAGTAGTGGTGGTCTTGCCGGCGTCGATATGAGCCATGATACCGATGTTTCTGGTTCTTTCAAGTGGATACTCTCTCGGCATTGTAAGCTCCGTTTCCTTCAATTAGATTGTTTCCGAAAAGACACAAGTCCATTCGAAAAATTCGATTAATATCTGTAATGAGCAAAAGCCTTGTTTGCTTCTGCTGTTCTGTGCATTTCTTCACGTCTTTTAACTGCATTACCTAAGCCGTTAGTAGCATCGATAATTTCGTTTGCAAGACGCTCTTTCATTGTGCGCTCTGAACGCTGACGGCTAAACATTGTAAGCCAACGTAACGCTAGAGTCTGCTTTCTTTCAGGACGAACCTCAAAAGGAACCTGATAGGTTGCACCGCCCTTACGAACGGCCTTAACCTCTAACTGAGGCATAACATTTTCCATTGCCTGTTCAAAAACTTCAATGGGGTCCTTACCTGTTTTTTCACTGATAATGTCGAATGCACCGTAAACAATCTTCTGAGCTACACCCTTCTTACCGTCAAGCATAATGTTGTTGATAAGGCGAGTAACCTTCTTTGAATTGTAGATAGGATCTGGCAATACATCACGTTTTGCAATAAAGCCTCTTCTTGGCATTGTACTTCCCTCCTTCATAGGAATGATATCATAGGTACTCGAGTTGACAAATTCTCGTTAACACCAAACAAGACTTTAATATCATATATAAAGTCTGCCGGTTTTCAGCAGAGATTGTCTATTCTCTAAAAAAATTATTTCGCACCTGCTTTAGGACGCTTTGCGCCGTACTTAGAACGGCTCTGCATTCTGTTTGCAACACCCTGTGTATCCAAGGTACCTCTGATGATGTGATAACGTACACCAGGTAAGTCCTTTACACGACCACCACGAATAAGAACAACTGAGTGTTCCTGGAGGTTGTGACCGATACCGGGAATGTATGCTGAAACTTCGATGCCGTTTGAAAGACGTACTCTGGCAATTTTACGAAGAGCAGAGTTAGGCTTCTTAGGTGTAGCTGTCTTAACAGCTGTGCACACACCACGCTTCTGGGGGGAATTCTGGTTGATAGCTTTGTTCTTCTTAGAGTTCCAGCCCTTGAGGAGTGCGGGAGCCTTTGCTTTCTTCTCGGAAACTTCTCTTCCCTTACGAACCAACTGGTTAAAGGTAGGCATTTTTCACATTTCTCCTTTCCTGAAAAATTTTGTATATAAACGGGCTAGTACGCTTTAGCGTATTATCGCCCTGAATACAAGCATTATGCAATTGTTGGAAAAAGTTACAAAAAAAGCAGTCATAAAGCGGAATTTGTGACTATATTCACTAGTGCGGAAAGCCCTTTTTGCGCATTATCCGACAATTACTTACTATAGCAAATATATTTGCCTTTGTCAACAATAATTTTTCAGGTTTTTTCAGTATTTTTCCTCCACCTGTCCCTCACCTGCACAAAACAGAAAACAGGAGCGACAAAAGCCACTCCTGCATATATAACATCTGTTAACTTTTTGTACTGTTCAAAAACGAACGCTATGACCACCAGCCAGGCTTACTCATTCATTCCGCAGCACTTCTTGTACTTTTTGCCTGAACCGCAGGGACAGGGATCATTTCTGCCCACTTTCTTGCCCTTTTTAACTGTTCTGTTGGTGGACATTGTGCCGTCACCCGAAAACTCAATGGGCTTTGCTACCTGCTCACGCTTAACAGAAAATGTTACGGGGTTAATCTTCTCTTCAGTTTCGCCCTTATTGAGAATTACCTGGTGAGCCGCTGCTGCAGCCTTCTCTGCCTCGATGCGGAGTCTTTCCTGCTCACGCTGACGCTGCTGAATCTCGTACACGTGTCTGGGTGCTACAAGCACCAGCTTTGCTGTGTCCTGACGGATGCTGTCAATCATCTGGTCGAACATCTCAAAACCTTCGTGAGTATATTCAACAACAGGGTCGTGCTGTGCATAAGCACGCATACGGATGCCCTGCTTCAGCTCATCCATTCCGTCGATGTGATCCATCCAGTGAGTATCAACAGAGCGAAGCAGATATACTCGCTCTACCTCTCTCATTGTATCTACAGAGATAAGCTCCTCATACTCTGCATACAGCTCCTGAGCATGTGTAAGCAACATCTCCTGAACCTGTGCCGCTGTTACGGAAGCAAGCTCTTCTTCTGTAAAGTTAAGAGTGCACTTGTCATCCACAAGCCAACCGTTGTAGTACTCTCTCAGACTTGCAAGGTTCCAGTTTTTGGAGTCGCCCACAAGGTACATTCCTACATTAGCAGCAATTGTCTGCTCAATCATAGTCATAACGGTCTGGTGGATGTCCTCACCCTCCAGCACCTGGTTACGCTGTTTGTAGATAATCTCACGCTGACGATTCATAACATCGTCAAACTGAAGAACGTTCTTTCTGATTCCGAAGTTTCTCTGCTCTACCTTCTCCTGGGAGCTTTCAATGATATTTGAGAGAAGCTTGTTCTCGATGGGAGCTGCAGGGTCAACCTGGAGTCTCTCCATAATCATTCTCATTCTGTCGCCACCGAAGATTCGCATAAGGTCATCCTCTGTAGAAAGGAAGAACTGGCTGCAACCGGGGTCACCCTGACGTCCTGCTCGGCCACGGAGCTGGTTGTCGATTCGACGTGACTCGTGGCGCTCTGTACCGATGATGAAAAGTCCGCCTGCTTCTCTTACCTTTTCAGCTTCATCCTTAAGCTCTTCCTTGAACTTGGTGTGAAGCTCTGTGAATGTATTTCTTGCATCGATAATTTCCTGATTATCTGTCTCTGCAAAACCTGTTGCTTCTGCAATCAGCTCATCTGTAAAGCCCTGCTTGCGCATCTTGGAGGTAGCCATAAACTCTGCATTACCGCCAAGGATAATATCGGTACCACGACCTGCCATATTGGTAGCAATGGTAACTGCGCCCAGCTTACCTGCCTGAGCAACAATTTCTGCTTCTTTATCGTGCTGTTTAGCATTGAGCACGTTGTGGGGTACGCCGCGCTTTGAGAGCATCTTGGAAAGAAGCTCTGATTTTTCGATGGAGACTGTACCAACAAGCACAGGCTGACCCTTGCCGTAGCACTCTACGATAGTATCGATAACAGCATTGAGCTTTGCCTGCTCTGTTGCAAAGATAAGGTCGTTTTCGTCAATTCTTGCAAGAGCTCTGTTGGTGGGGATTTCCACTACGTCAAGCTTATAAATCTCGCGGAATTCCTGCTCCTCTGTGAGAGCAGTACCTGTCATACCAGAAAGTTTATCGTAAAGGCGGAAGTAGTTCTGGAATGTGATTGTAGCAAGAGTCTTGCTCTCGTTCTGAATCTTAACTCCCTCTTTGGCTTCGATAGCCTGATGCAGACCCTCGTTGAAGCGTCTGCCGTACATAAGACGACCTGTGAACTCGTCAACAATAACGATTTCGCCATCTTTGTTTACGTAGTCAATATCAAGATGCATAATACCATGTGCCTTGATAGCCTGATTGATATGATGCTGAAGAGTGAGGTTGTCGGGGTCTGTGAGGTTTTCAACAGAGAAGTACTCCTCTGCCTTCTTAACACCAACCTGGGTGAGGGTTGCAGACTTTGCTTTTTCGTCTACGATGTAGTCGATATCGTTCTCCTCAAAGAAGCTCTCCATATCATCCTTGGCATTAACCTCGGTAAACACGTGCTTCTTGAGTCTCTTTGCAAAGGAATCTGCTCTCTGATACATATCGGTGGACTTGTCGCCCTGACCTGAAATGATAAGAGGTGTTCTTGCTTCATCAATGAGAATGGAGTCAACCTCATCCACGATTGCAAAGGAATGTCCGCGCTGAACACGGCTTTCTTTATAAACAGCCATATTGTCACGAAGATAATCAAAGCCCAGCTCGTTGTTTGTGCCGTATGTAATGTCGGCATCATAAGCGCCTTTACGCTCGGAGGGGTGCAGGTCGTGAACAATAAGACCAACTGTAAGACCAAGGAAGCGATAGAGCTTACCCATCCACTCGGAGTCTCGGCGAGCAAGGTAATCGTTTACTGTAACAACGTGAACACCGTTACCTGTAAGGCCGTTTAGGTATGCAGGCAGGGTTGCCACCAGAGTTTTACCTTCACCGGTCTTCATTTCTGCAATTCTGCCCTGATGAAGAATGATACCACCCAGAATCTGCACGGGGAAGTGCTTCATTCCCAGCACTCGCCAGGATGCCTCTCGGCATACTGCAAAAGCATCGGGCAGGATGTCGTCTGTAGTTTCACCGTTTGCAAGGCGCTCCTTGAGCACAGTAGTCTGTGCCTTGAGCTCTGCATCTGTCATAGCTGCATATTTTTCTTCCAGAGCAAGAGTTTTATCGCACAAAGGCTGAATTCTCTTAATCTCCTTTTTACTGTAACTGCCAAAAAGGGCTTTCAGTAACTTTCCCATTTTATTTCATCCTTTCGGTTATTTACATCAAACAATATCCCATTTTAAGCTATGGATATATTTATAACATCATAACACACCAAAACAAAAAAATAAAGAGAATTTTGAAATCTCCACCCTTCACCCCGCAAAATTTACAAACAGGCAACAAAATGCCCGAATGACTTTTCATCATCCTGGCATTAATAATATCAATTATTTCTTTTCGAGTTCTGCTTTCTTACGGGTAAGTTCCTCTTTTTCTATTGAAAGCTTATTAATCAGCTCTTTTGTCTGCATCTGATTATCCTTGCTTCTGGGAATACGGCAACAAGAGAAAACACCCAGACCTGCACAAATAACAGTTAACATTATCCAGAAAGGAACTGTATGAAAAATTCGGTCTCAATGTAGTATATTATCGAAAACGCAAACGCCTGACTCAACTCCAGCTTGCTGAACTTGTAGAAATTGACAGGAGTCATATCAGCGCTATTGAACTTGGAAACGTGGGGGTTTCTTTTGATGTGGTTTTCAAACTTTGCGAAGTTCTTGAAATAACACCAAAAGAGCCTTTTGACTTCCGCTGACACAATAACATTCAGAACAACAAAAAACGCACGGCCTAAACCGTGCGTTTTTCGCTTTTATTATAGAATTGTTATTCTTCATATCCCAGTGCTTCTGCACAGCCTACCATTGCTGTGCGGGCTATGGGACCTGCGCTGTAGAAGCCGTATCCGCCCTCTTCCACCACAACAGCAAAAGCAAGGGGATAGTCCTCGTCAGTGCTGTAGCCAACCATCCAGGCATTGGGCTCTTTGCCCTTGCCCACCTCGGCTGTACCTGTTTTTGCACCAACTGTAAGGCCGCCAAACATAGTGCTTCCGTAATAATCGGAAACCGTATAGTTCATTATATCCTGAATCTTGTCCGCAGTTTCTGCGCTCATAATTCTTGTGTTAACTGTCTTTTCTCCCGACACAAAGTACGGAAGCTTTGCAACACCATCGTTTGCAATGGCTCCGCAGAGAATGGCCATCTGTGTAGGGTTGACCATATTTGTGTACTGTCCAACACCTGACCAGGCAAGGTCGTTTTCATTGGCATCTTCCAGATTAAAATGCCCCTTGGTTGTGTTTACGTTACCAACACGATAACTCTTGGTAACACCAAGACTCTGAGAGACTTTCTGCATATTTTCATTACCCGCAAGGGTTGCTGCATCTGCAAAAGCAATGTTGCATGACCAGGAAAAAGCCTGGTAAATATTCATCTCTCCGTGCTTTTCAAGGCAGGTTACGGTATCTCCGCCAAAGTCCTTTTCGCCCTCACAAGCAAACGTAAGGGAATCAATATCCACACCGCTCTCGATAAGGGCAATGGTGGTAATTATCTTGTAAATTGAGCCCGGAGAATAGGTGCTGGAAACCGCATTGTTAAGATATGCTCCATCGGGGATTTCATCGGGCACATTCTGGGGGTCATAGGCAGGAGCGCTTACCATACAGAGCACTTCACCTGTTTGATAGTTATACACCACACAAGCTCCGTTTTTACCGCCAAAAGCCTCGTAAACCTCTGCACAAACCCCGGAATCCAGGGTAAAGCTCATATTGCCTTTTGCTCTGATGCTCTCGGGCAGACCATAGCCGAATATACTGTTGTGTCCCACAAGTCGGGCTCTGTACTGGGTCTGTACCGCCGTGGCAATGTTGTAAGACCCGTCACCCACCGCGTGGAGTGTACCCAGACGTGTATAATAATCTTCATTGTAAATGCGCTGTGAATCCACAGACTGGGCAAGCACAACACCGTTTCTGTCGTAAATTCTGCCTGCACCCGAAAGACCTTGTCCGAAAGCAAGGTGCTGATTATAGGTCTGACTTGCCCACAGGTCGTTGTCTGTAGCATATCTCAGGCATAACACACCAAGCCCCAGCAAAAATGCTGCAGCCAACATAAGTGATATTATGCTTCTGGACATTGTTCTTTTCATTGTGAGCCTCTTTTTCTTCAGATTATCTCTGTGGTAATCTTCTCATTTTTGTATATGTCCTCTCGTCTGCTGCCTTGATGAATGCAAGAAGTCCGAAGCTTGAGAGCATACTTGAGCCGCCTGCGCTGATAAAAGGCAGGGTAACACCTGTAAGGGGGAGAATATCCGTACATCCGAATATGTTAAGAGATGCCTGCACAAGCATCATTGATGCCGCACAGCAAGCCGAAATTGAGTAGAATGTGCTTCTGCTTCGGGTACCAATTGCTCTGGAATACACCACAAGTCCGCACAGCACCGCCGCAAAGGAAAGAGCTATAATAAGGCCCATCTCCTCTGTAAGGATTCCGAAAACAAGGTCTGTTTCCGATGCGCCGTAGTAGCGAAGAATTCCGTTGCCTACACCGATACCGAAAAATCCGCCGGAAGCAATATAGGTGAGCACACCTGCCTGTTGATAACCTGCATTGTAGGGGTCTTCAAGCACGTGTCCCCAGATTGCAAAACGCTCTGCAATATAGGGCTTGAACTGCAGAATCAGCACTACCGCAAAAGCCGCACCTGCAAGGGCAAGTACCGCTGTTTTATAATCTCCTGAACGGATGATGGAAATCATAATAAAACTTGTAAAGAAGATAAGTGCTGTACCAAAGTCACCCATCACCGCAAGGGCACCGACACAAAGGGCAGAAAACCCTACAAATTCCAGGAAATTCCGCTTTGTCTGCAAGTGATCGAGAGCCGATGCACCCACAAAGATATAGGCAACCTTTACTATCTCTGAAGGCTGCACAGATACTCCTGCAATGTAGATTCTGTTTGCCGCACCAAACTCCACCCTACCGAATGCAAGGTTTATTCCCAGAAACAGCAAAGCAATAATCATAACCGCCATTCGCCAATTAACGATACGGTCGGGATTTTCTATAAATTTAAGCATTATAAGGTAGCCTGCAGCACCAACCATTGCCGCTATAAGCTGCACCCACGCGTCCATAATATCCTGGGATACCAGCAGAATTGAGCCTGCTCCCACTAAAAGCCACGCAAGAATTTCCAGCTCAAAGTTAGTACGTCTGAATACGGCTGCAGAGAAAAGGTAAAACACCCAGGAAAACAACACTACAGCGCCAAGCACCTGAAATGCTTCAAGCACAAACTGCTCGTAGGAAATACAGATTTCCACCGTCATAAACAGGTGGAAAAGATTCATAAGAAAAATCAGCGCAGGAGCAGATACGCTGGGTTTAGAGGACACTCGGGAGAAAAACCAATGGTGTCTTAGCTCGCCGTCAAAATCCTCGCCTCTTCTGAGCCAAAGGGTGGATGAACCGATTTTTATCTCATCATCGATGTTCACCTTGTGGCGGGAGCGGACAGGTCTTCCGTTCACTCTTGTGCCGGATTTTGAGCCGATATCGGTGATAAACCAGCCCTCTTTGCGCCTTAAAAGTACACAATGGAGTCTGGACACGGTAGGGTCTTCAATCATAATATCGCAGTTTCTGCCTCTGCCAATGAGGTTTTCCCAGCAGAGCACAGGAATCTTTTTGTCAATTGTACTGTTGTAAAGCATCACAAGGGGCGCTTCCTGCCTTTTCTGGCGGCGCATAGAGCCAAAGCACTGATAAATTATTATAAGGGCATACACTGCAAGTAAAATTCGCAGTCCCACAACCGCTACATCTACCAAAAACTGAGTCATCCTGCCGCCTCCTTTCATAGCCTTTACGGGACTCGTTCAATAATATACTATTATCTGCCAAAACTAAAGTCAATAAACAATCTTGTAATATTAATCTGCAATGTAAAATAATTATTAACAAACTCTGTCTGTAAAAGCAAAAATCCGCCTGCACAAATGCAGGCGGAATAAATTTGCATATTACTCAACAGTAACGGATTTAGCCAGATTTCTGGGTTTGTCAACGTCATTACCGCGGTGAACAGATGTGTAGTAAGCAACAAGCTGCAGAGGAACTGCTGCAACCATAGGCATAAGGATCTCTTCAATGCGGGGAATACGGATGATATAATCTGCCACATCCTCGCCAACCTGAGCCTCTTCGTCGCAAACAAGGATTACCATAGCACCTCTTGCCTTAACCTCCTTGATGTTGCTTACAGTCTTGTCATAGAGAGCATTCTGTGTAGCAACTGCAATAACGGGCATTCCGTCTGTAATCAGGGAGATTGTGCCGTGCTTGAGCTCACCTGCTGCATAGGACTCGGAGTGGATGTAAGAAATCTCCTTAAGCTTCAGAGAACCCTCCATTGAGAGTGCATAGTCAAGACCTCTGCCGATGTAAAGCAGGCTGTCTGCATCAAGAAGCTGTTTTGCAATTTCGTTGCAGGGAGCATCTGTCTTGTTGATTGTTTCCTCAATTACCTCGGGCATATTAACAAGCACCTGGGTAAGCTTACGGCAGGTTTCGTCATCAATCTTGCCCTTTGCCTGTGCAAGTTCAAAAGCAAGCAGATACATAACGGAAATCTGCACCATATAAGCCTTTGTGGAAGCAACAGCAATTTCGGGACCTGCGTGTGTATAAATGAGCATATCAGCTTCACGTGCAATGGAACTGCCCTTTGCATTAACAACAGCAAGGGTGGTTGCGCCCATCTTCTTTGCAAGACGCATTGCTGCAAGTGAGTCTGCTGTTTCGCCTGACTGGGAAATAATCACTACCAGGTCACCTTCGTTGATGAGAGGCTCTCTGTATCTGAACTCGGAAGCAATATCTACGTGAACAGGAACTCTTGCGAGTTTCTCGATAACATACTTGCCGACTACGCCTGCATGCATAGCTGTACCGCAGGCTACTACGTAAATCTGGTTGATTTTCTTAAGACTGTCAAGAGTGATTGAGCACTCTTCAAGGCAAGGAAGACCATTGCTGATTCTGGGAGTGATTGTTGTTTTAACAGCTGTGGGCTGCTCGTGAATCTCTTTGAGCATAAAGTGCTCGTAGCCGCCCTTTTCGGCTGCTTCCTGGTCCCAGTCTGCTACCTTCAGCTCTTTTTCTATCTTCTCACCCTTAAGGTCGCTGAAAGATACTCCGTCCTTTGTAAGCAGAGCAATTTCATCGTGCTCCAGAAGGAAATACTGATTTGTGTATTTGATGATAGCAGGTACGTCGGAAGCTATGAAGGTTTCATCCTCACCAACACCTACAATAAGGGGGCTCTCACGTCTTACGGCATAAAGCTCACCCTCGCGGTCTGCAAAAAGAATACCAAGAGCAAATGAACCCTCAACTGCTGCAAGTGTCTTTGCAATTGCATCCACAGGGTCGCCGTTATAGTTGGAATCAAGAAGCTGGGCTACAACCTCTGTATCAGTTTCGCTCACAAACACTCTGCCCTGAGCCTGAAGCTGCTCTTTAAGCTCCTTGTAATTTTCGATAATTCCGTTATGTACAAGAGTTACCTTCTCTCCGCCTGTATGGGGATGAGAATTTGTTGCAGAGGGAACACCGTGAGTTGCCCAACGGGTGTGACCAACACCTACATTACCGCAGGGAGTACCCTCAGCCTGCATCTTTGTAACCAGGTCATCCAGTCTGCCTTTCTCTTTTGCAATTCTGATTTTTCCATCTTCAAAAACTGCAATACCTGCAGAGTCATATCCGCGATATTCAAGTTTTCTCAATGCAGAAACGAGTACCTCGCTGCAATCTTTAGGACCTACATATCCAACAATTCCGCACATACACATACTCCTTCAAATATAGTATAGTCAATGATTCCCCTCGCAAATGCAAGTAAGGAATCGGAAGAATCTGATAAAATGATAAAATTAAAACAAGTTAATTTTATATATAGATTGTATCGAATTTCGTTTAAGCGTTGGTTTTGTGCTTGAACGTGGGTACAATCTGTGCCAGCATATCAACAACACCTTCGCTGTCGTTAGCATCTGCAAATTTCTGAAGTTCACCCAGCTTTTGCAGCAGGTCCTCTTCGTCAATGGCAATCTGGTTGCCGATGAAAATCTTCTTATTTGCTGTGGATTTAAGTCCCTCTTCATTCATAAGAAGCTCTTCAAAAAGCTTTTCGCCGGGACGCAGACCCGTAAAGCGGATTTCCACGTCTTTATAAGGCACCTTGCCGTACATTCTGATGAGGTTTTCCGCAAGAGTTGTAATCTTTACGGGCTCACCCATATCAAGAACAAAAATTTCTCCGCCCTGAGCCATTGCTCCTGCCTGAAGCACCAGAGAAACAGCCTCGGGAATTGTCATAAAATACCTGATGATATCAGGGTGAGTAACAGTTACGGGTTTTCCGCTTTCAATCTGTCTGCGGAAGAGGGGAATAACCGAGCCGTTTGAGCCCAGTACATTGCCGAATCTTGTGGTTACAAACTCTGTCTTTGTGCTGTGCTGTGCCTTGTGCTGTACAATCATCTCGCAACAGCGCTTGGTGGCACCCATTACGTTTGTGGGGTTAACAGCCTTGTCGGTAGAAATCATAATGAACTTTTCCACCCCGTATTTTTCTGCCAGAGTTGCAGTGTTATATGTACCGAAAACATTGTTTTTAACTGCTTCTTCGGGGCTGGTTTCCATAAGTGGAACGTGCTTGTGAGCAGCAGCGTGGAACACCACCTGCGGACGATACTCTGCAAAGATTTTGTCCATTTTATCGTGGTCTCTTACAGAAGCAATAAGGGTTACAACATTGGTGTTGTCGCCATATTCCAGCAGAATCTCCTGCTGTATATCATATGCATTGTTCTCGTAAATATCTACAATAATGAGCTGCTTGGGATTGTACTTAACAATCTGTCGTACCAGCTCTCCACCGATAGAACCGCCGCCACCGGTAACCATAAGCACCTTGTCGCGGATAAACTCTTTGGTCTGTTCTTTGTCAAAAGTAATGGGATCTCTGCCCAGAAGGTCTTCGATTCTGATATCCTTAACCTGATTCAGAAGCTGGGGATGTCCGTCCTCAAAGAGGAGCTGGCTCAAATAAGGAACCATCTTGATCTTACACTGGGTTTTGGAGCAAAGAGAAAGGATTCTCTGTCTGTCATCTTCAGCGCAGGAAGGAATTGCAAAAACAATAAGTGAAATGTGGCTCTGTTCGCACAAAGCGGGAATGTCAGCGGTACTGCCCAGAACGGGAACACCCATAATCTTGTTGCCCAGCTTGTGTCTGTCATCATCCACAAGTCCTACAGGAAGCAGATTTCTTGAGGGGTTGTCGGGGTCTTTCTTTGCATTTTCAATATCTGTAAGCAGAAGTGCTGCTGCACGACCTGCACCGATAATCAGCGTACGCTCGTAGTTTTCTGACCTGCCTGCTTCGGTAAGGCCCACAATAGCTTTCTTTGCAAAATGTCTGAAAGCCACCATAGACACTGCAACAAGGATATACTGACCGATGAAGAGTGCGAAGGGGAAAGTTCCGTCGAATACATCAAAATATCTCAGAAGTCCTGCAGAAAGTGTCATTCCCACTGTAAGTCCGCCAATACAGGAAACATACTCGTGTTTGCCGAGCTTTTTCCAGAAGAAGGCATAGGCACCTGCCACATACAGGGTAAAGAAGCTGAAAATCACCTGTGTACCCAAGACAAGAGTCAGGGTTGACCAGTCGATGTGAAGCTTACCTGCAGTCAGAATTTCTCTGCCTATATCGCACCACATAAGCATCAGATTTGTAAGGAAGCCCATTGCCGATATAATCAGCATATCGACCACCATAAGTATTATTTTTTTAGCGTTGAATGTAGTCATAGCTTTGCTCCGAAATACATCTTTTTTCATAGCCTGAGTACAAGTAAACACACTGACTCAGTTTACACAATAACTCATTGAAAATTATAATATACAAAAAGACCAAAGTCAACAAAAAAACAACCTGCTTTGGGTAATTTTTTTGTTTTACTGCCACAAATCCAGTTTCACTGCGGTTTTATGCCGATTTTTGCCTATATATAATATATATTTGTATTTTTTTATTTGTTTTTTATATTTTTTAATTGATTTTTTGTTGATGTATGATATAATTAGTCTGTTATAATAGATTAATAATGTGTTATTGTGCCATTTGCACATTCTGAGAGGAGAAGACAGATGTATAAATTCGTAAAGCGAGCCATGGATATTTTCATATCTCTGATGGCACTCATCATACTTTCCCCGGTACTCCTTATTACCGCTGTTCTCATAAAGCTCGAGTCCAAGGGTCCCGTTATTTTCAAGCAGGACAGACTTGGAAAAGGTGCAAAGGTTTTTAAGATTTACAAATTCCGCAGCATGTGCGTAGGTGCCGAGCATACAGGCTCCGGTGTTTACTCCGGCAAGGGTGATGCAAGAGTTACCCGAATCGGCAGAATCATCCGTGCCACAAGCATCGATGAGCTCCCTCAGCTGGTAAATATACTCAAGGGCGATATGAGCCTCATCGGTCCCCGTCCTCCCCTTACATATCACCCCTGGCCTGTGGAGGAATACACAGAAGACCAGCTCAGAATGTTCTCTGTACGCCCCGGTGTTACAGGTTGGGCACAGGTAAACGGCAGAAAAGACGTAGAGTGGAACAAGCGTATTCAGCTCAACTGCTGGTACACAGAAAACCTCTCCTTCTGGCTTGACCTGAAAATCTTCTTCATCTCCATCTTCAAGGTCTTCACCAATGCAGACAACGAAAACACAAAAGAAACCGCAGTAAAGAAATCCACAGCTTCCGAATCCTGCGAAACCGAAACAGTAAAGCAGGAAGAACTCACCAGATAATACATCTGCACAAACAGAAAGGTTCTGCTTATGAAACTCCTACTGACAGGTGCCTTCAACTACACCCAGGAACAACTCAATACTCTCAGAGCAAGCGGATTTGAAACCACCTTTGTTCAGAACGAGCTGGAAGAACTGCAGATTGACTGTTCAGAGTTTGATGCAGTAGTATGCAACAACCTCTTCAAGGCTAACCCCCCTGAAAAGTTCACCTCGCTCAAGGCTGTACAGCTTACAAGCGCAGGCTTTGACAGAGCGCCTGTCGGCTACTTTGCCTCCAAGGGCATAGCACTTTTCAACGCCCGCGGTGTTTACAGCACACCTATGGCAGAGTGGGTAGTGCTGAAGATTCTGGAAATCTGCAAGCGCTCTCACGATTTCTACGCTCAGCAGAAAAAGAAAACCTGGCAGAAGCACCGTGACCTCTGGGAACTCGCAAACAAAAGAGTTCTCATTGTAGGCACAGGCTCTGTAGGACTTGAATGTGCAAAACGACTCAAGGCCTTCGACGCAAAGGTGCTTGGCATCGATATATACGACAGCAACTCTCCCTTTGTTGACGAGTTTTATCCTATGGAGGCTCTCCACGAAGTACTGCCCACAGCTGATGTGGTAGTACTCACCCTGCCTCTTACCGAGAAAACCCGAGGACTCTTCGGAGAAGAAAATCTCTCCCTTATGAAAGAGCAAAGCATCCTTGTGAATGTAGCAAGGGGAGCTATCATAGATGAGCAGGCTCTGATACAGAACCTCTCCCAGGGCAGACTTATGGGCGCTGCGCTGGACGTGTTTGAGGAAGAGCCTCTTCCCGAAACAAGTCCCCTCTGGTCTTTGCCCAATGTAATCATCACACCCCACAACAGTTTTGTTTCCGACGGAAACTCCGGCAGAATGTTCTCTCTGATTCTCAAAAATCTCACCGAGTTTGACTTCGGCAAATCAACACGATAAACAGACAACACGTCTTATGACTTAATTTATTCCAAACGAAAGGTTTGTTTCTGTGAACAAAAAAAGTATCCTTATCATCTTCGGCGGTAACTCCACCGAGCACGAAGTATCCTGCAAATCCGTTATGAACTTTGTCAATAACGTATCCGAGGAAAAATACGAAAAACACTATGTAGGCATCAAGAAAAACGGAGACTGGGTTTACTATACAGGCGACACAGCTCTTATCCCCACAGGTCAGTGGGTAGACGAGGCTTCAAACATCCCCTGTGTACTCTCTCCCAACAAGTCCGCAAAAGGACTTGTGCTCCTTGATTCATCAAATACACTCATTAAAATAGACGCAATCATCCCCGTACTCCACGGCAAAAACGGCGAAGACGGCACAATCCAGGGTCTCTTTGAACTTTGCGAGATTCCCTATGTGGGCTGTGGCGTTGTGGCATCGGGCACATCTATGGACAAAGCTTTCACAAAGCTCATTGTGCAGAGCCTTAAGGATATCCCCCAGGCAGACTATGTGCTTGTACGTCAGGGTGATAATGAAACCGACTACATCGAAGCTGCAGAAAGCAAGTTTTGCTCCCCTATGTTTGTAAAGCCCTGTAAATCCGGTTCTTCCCAGGGTGTTTCCAAAGCAGAAAACCGCCAGGCACTTGCAGATGCAGTAAACCTTGCCCTTGAGCACGACTCAAAGGTGCTTATCGAAGAAGCTATCTTCGGCCGTGAGCTTGAGTGCGCTGTGCTTGAAACCAAAGACGGCATCATCTGCTCCAATGCAGGTGAAGCTGTTGCAGGTGATGTATTCTACAGCTACGAAGCCAAATACAACAACTCCGATTCCAAAACCGTTACAGCTCCCGAGCTCCCCGACGGCATCAACGAGCTTGTGCAGAAATATGCCGCCGACATCTTCAAGGTGCTGGGTTGCAACGGACTTTCAAGAATCGACTTCTTCCTTGAACGCGACACAGACCGTGTTGTGTTCAACGAAATCAACACCCTCCCCGGCTTTACAGCCATCAGTATGTATCCCATGATGATGGAGGTTGTGGGTTATCCCATCGAAAAACTTATGGACACACTCATTGAAACCGCAGGTTTTTCAAAATAACATCACAACACCCTATCACTACTTTATACGAAAGCAGGAACGTGTCTTGAAATTTGTACTGATTTCACCTAAAAACCGTACTGCATGGAACTTCAGAGGAGATTTGATAAAAGACATTGTGGCTATGGGACACGAAGTTATCGTCACAGGTCCCAACGACATCGATGTTGACAAAATCGAAGCTTTAGGCGCCCGATTTGTGAAAATCCCAATGGAAAAGACAGGTGTAAACGTACTGTCTGACCTGAAGTACATCCGTGCTCTGCGCAAACTCTTCAAAAAAGAAAAACCCGACATCACTTTCGGCTACACCATAAAGCCTGTAATCTACGGAGCACTTGCCGCAAAGCTTGCAGGAGTACCCCGCAGGTACTCAATGATTGCAGGTGCAGGCTACGTCTTTGTGGCAAAAACCCTGAAGGCAAAGCTTATCCGCGTACTGGTCAAAATGCTCTACCGCATAGGTTTCAGCTGTGCACAGAAAGTTGTCTTTATGAACCCCGACGATATGCACGACTTTGTTTCCCAGAAACTTCTCAAACAAAAGAAGTGCTGTCTTGTAAACGGTTCGGGTGTAAACATGGAACGCTTTGATCGGGAGGAACTCCCCACAGAGCCTGTATTCTTTATGTTGTCAAGAGCACTCCGGTGCAAAGGCGTGGGAGAATATCTTGAAGCGGCACAGATTGTTCACGATAGACATCCCGATGTAAGGATTATGTTCCTGGGTGAAATCGACGAATCTATGCAGGACTCCCTGAAAAAAGCGGAAGTTCAGAAATACATAGACTCGGGTGCTATCGAGTATTATCCCGAACACCCCGATGTGCGCATCTACTACCGCCAATGCTCCATATTTGTTCTACCCTCCCACAGAGAGGGAATCCCCAGAACGGTTCAGGAAGCTATGGCAATGGGCAGACCCATCATCGTAACAGATGCTCCCGGCTGCAGAGAGACCGTCAAGGACGGAGAAACAGGCTTCCTTGTTCCCGTAGGTGACCCCAGAGCTCTGGCCGACACAATGTGCAGATTCATCGAGAATCCTCAACTTATTACCCAATTCGGCGATGCCGGTTATGAATATTGTAAAGAAAAATTTGATGTGCGCAAGGTTAACAAAACCCTGCTCAACCATCTTGATATGCTAAAAACGGAGGAATAAATTATGTCACTCTATCAGAAAATTATTAACAGAGAAGAAAAAATCTCCCTTGTAGGTCTTGGCTACGTTGGTATGCCCATTGCAGTATCTTTCTCAAAGAAAGTTGACGTTATCGGCTTCGACGTAAACAAAGCTAAAATCGACCTCTACAAAAACGGTATCGACCCCACAAAAGAGGTTGGCAACGAAGCTATCAAGAACTGCTCCGTTGACTTTACCTGCGACCCCGAAAGACTCAAAGAGGCAAAGTTCCACATTGTTGCAGTTCCCACTCCCGTAAATGCAGACCACACACCCGACCTTTCTCCCGTAGAGGGCGCAAGCCACATTCTTGGTAAGAACCTCACAAAGGGTTCCATCGTTGTATATGAATCCACTGTTTACCCCGGTGTTACAGAGGATGTATGCGTTCCCATTCTTGAGGCAGAGTCAGGTCTTAAGTGCGGCGTTGACTTCAAAATCGGTTATTCTCCCGAGCGTATCAACCCCGGCGACAAGGTTCACCGTCTTGAAACAATCGTAAAGATCGTATCTGGTATGGACGAAGAGACTCTGGACGAAGTTGCAAAGGTTTACGAGCTTGTTGTTGAAGCAGGTGTTCACAGAGCAGAGAGCATCAAGGTTGCAGAAGCTGCAAAGGTTATCGAGAACTCCCAGCGTGATATCAACATCGCATTTATGAACGAGCTTTCCATCATCTTCAACAAGATGAACATTGATACAAAGGCAGTACTTGAAGCTGCAGGCACAAAGTGGAACTTCCTCAAGTTCTTCCCCGGCCTTGTTGGCGGTCACTGCATCGGTGTTGACCCCTACTACCTCACATACAAGGCAGAGCAGATGGGTTACCACTCACAGATTATCCTCTCCGGCAGACGCATCAACGACGATATGGGTAAATACGTTGTTGAATCCCTGGTTAAGAAGCTCATTCAGGCAGACATCCCCGTAAAGTCCGCAAAGGTTGCAATCCTGGGCTTCACATTCAAGGAGAACTGCCCCGACACAAGAAACACAAGAATTATCGATATTGTTAACGAACTCAAGGAGTACGGCATTACTCCTGTTATCGCTGACCCCGTAGCAGACAAAGACGAGGCAAAGCACGAGTATGGTATGGAGTTTGCAGATATGGCAACCATCAAGGATATGGATGCAGTTATCCTTGCAGTTTCTCACGAGGAGTTCTCTTCTCTCACAATTGACGATATGGCAAAGTTCTACTCAGGCGAGCACACAAAGGTACTCCTTGACATCAAGGGTCTGCTCAACAGAAAAGAGTACGAGAACGCAGGCTATCTCTACTGGAGACTGTAATCTTCTTTTTATCCCTTTTACTCATTTTACACAGACGAGGTGACAGCTTATGATTAAAGATATTCTCAAAGAAAAAGAATATCTCCGTGAATTCCTTTTCATTCGCGGTTTTCTTATTACTAATAATGAAAATGTAAATACAGACGAGTTCCCTTTCTATGGTAACTGGAAAAAAGAAAAGCACGGTAACTACTGCTTTATGGCTCACAAGCTTACAGGTATGCATATATATGAAGAGAATAACAAGGTTTTCTTCCTTATGGGCCACGCTTACAATCCTTTTACTATGGAATATCAGGAGCAGGAGATTCTCAAAAGAATTGCCGAAAGCTACGGCACCGACGACTACATTGACCGCCTTAATGAAATTACAGGTATCTTTGTAGCAGGTGTTGCACAGGATAACAGAATCGAATTCCACGTAGATGCTTCAGGTATGCAGTCTGCATGCTATGCAGATATCGACGGCTCTCTCTACATCTCATCCCACCCCCAGCTTATCGGAGATATCTGCAACCTTACAATGGATTCGTTTGTTAAGGAACTTATCGCTTATAAATGGTATGGTAGAGTTATGGGGCCCTATCTGCCCGCAGACCTGACTCCTTTTGCACAGGTAAAGAGAATCGTGCCCAGCATTATGTACAGCTACAACGGCAGCATTTCTCACTACCGTTTCTGGTTCAACAAAGCTTTCACCACAAAGGGTACCGACGAAGAGTATCAGGAGGTTATTAAATCCGCTGCTGATATTCTCAAGAACAACCTGGCACTTATTCCCAAAAAGTGGAATACTCCCTGGATTTCTCTCACAGGCGGTATCGACAGTAACACAACCTTTGCTGCTGCAAACGGCAACTACGATAAATACGAGACCTTCAGCTACATCTCTGCAGAGAAAGAAGTTCCCGACACCGAAGCAGCTGCAACAATTTCCAAGGCTTTCAACATCAAGCACAATATATATCAGATTCCCGACACCAACGATAACCTGGATGACTACACCGACATTGTAGAGATTCAGGCTCATAACAGCGGTTACGTGGCAAAGCGTAAGGAAAACGAATCCAGAAAGAGCGGGTATGGAGGAAACACTATATGCCTTTGGATTCTAAGATTAAAGAGAGTTTTCCTGCAGAAAAACTGCGGCTGCGACGTTGAGGTAAAATCCTGGACATCTGAAACCATCAGAGGCTACTGGTACAAGCACTATGGCAGAAAGCGTATGCCTAAGCTTTCTCCTAAACTTTACAGAAACCTTTACAAGATTTTCACAACAAACAGAAAGCTTGCCCACAAGGTAGACAAGCTCTTTGCAGAATATATCGAAAAGTTCGAGTACAAATCCATTCCCGCTTGCTACCCCGCAGCAGATATCCACTTCAACGAAGTTACCTGGGGCAGCTGGGGCGGTATGAACATAAGCGAAATGAAGTTCTGCTTTGACATTACCATCGCTTACAACAACCGTAAATTCCTTGATATTCTCTTCCGCGTTCCTCTTGATAAGAGAATCTCTGACCAGCATCATCTGGATATGAAGAAATATCTCAATCCCGAGCTTTATGATATGAACATCCGCGTTGTAAATATGAAGGAAACCAACTTCAGAGCAAATGCTCTCAATGCAATATTTACAATCAACTCATTCCTGCCATTTTAATAGGAGGCTTTTACAATGGGCTACAAACATCTTAAATTTCCCGAAAATTCTGTTTTCCTCGTAACAGGCGGTGCAGGCTTTATCGGCTCCAACCTGTGCGAAGCAATCCTCGGTATGGGCTACACAGTACGCTGTCTGGACAACCTTTCCACAGGTAAAAAGAAAAATATGGACGGCTTTATTGATAATCCCCGCTGTACATTCATCGAGGGTGATATCCGCGACCTTGACACCTGTATGAAGGCTTGCGAAGGCGTAGACTTCGTGCTTAATCAGGCTGCATGGGGTTCTGTTCCCCGTTCAATCGAGATGCCTTTACTCTACGAAGACATCAACATCGGCGGCACACTCAATATGATGGAAGCTGCCCGTCAGCAGGGCGTTAAGAAGTTTGTATATGCTTCATCTTCTTCTGTTTACGGCGATGAGCCCAACCTCCCCAAAAAGGAAGGCAGAGAGGGTAACCTCCTCTCCCCCTACGCTCTCACAAAGAGAGTTGACGAGGAATACGGCAAGCTCTACAAGCGTCTTTATGGTCTTGACACCTACGGAATGCGCTACTTCAACGTATTCGGCAGAAGACAGGACCCCGACGGCGCTTATGCAGCTGTTATCCCCAAATTCATCAAGCAGCTCCTCAGCGGACAGGTGCCCACCATCAATGGTGACGGCAAACAGTCCAGAGACTTTACATACATAGAAAACGTAATCGAGGCAAACCTCAAGGCTTGTCTTGCATCCTCCGACGCCGCAGGCGAAGCATTCAACGTAGCATACGGCGGCAGAGAATATCTCATCGATATTTACTACGGCCTCACAAAAGCTCTCGGCAAAGAGGATGTTGAACCCATCTTCGGTCCCGACAGAGCCGGCGACATCAAGCACTCCAACGCCGACATCTCAAAAGCAAAAGAACTCCTGGGCTACGACCCCGAGTACAGCTTCCAGCGCGGCATCGCCCTCGCAATAGAATGGTATAAGGAGAATCTGTAATGTTTCTTAGAAAAATAAAAAACGCTCTGTCAAATATCGGCGGTAGCGGAAACTCTATGGAAATGCTCTATTATCGCTTAAAATACGGCCTTGCTTCTTTTCTGGGTTTTATCTGGAGCGAAGAAAGATATGCAAAATGGTTCTATCACCTTTATACAGGGAAAGAGCTGGATCTTGAAAACCCCAAAACTTTCGATCAGAAACTCTGGTGGTTAAAGCTTAACAACAGAGATCCCCAGCTCACCCGTTGCTGTGACAAGATTGCTGTCAGAGAATATGTGAAAGAATGCGGTTACGAAGATATTCTTATTCCCCAGATTGACACATTCTCTTCTGCAAAAAAGCTGGATTTCTCTAAATACGATAAAGAAATCGTTGCCAAATGCACACACAATTCAGGCGGACATATTTTCTTTGATCCTAAAAATCCTCCCTCTGCAAAAGAGATTAATATTGCAAAGAAAAGACTTGGCTTTATTCTGAAAAGAAATGCTTCTGTGCTTTCAAGAGAATGGAACTATAAGAATGTTCCCCCCAGAATTGCAGTAGAAGAAGTAATCAGAACAAAAAAAGGTGAGTTGCCCCTTGACTATAAGTTTATGTGCTTTGACGGCGAACCCAGAATGTTATTCCTGGACCTGGGCGTAATTAATCCCGATAGCTCATATAACCACGACTATCCCCGAAATATATACGACACCGAGTTCAACCTCCTGCCTGTATTTGAAACAAGACCAAATGCAGACTATCCCGTTGAAAAGCCTGAAAACTTCGAAAGAATGGTTGAGATTGCACGCACATTATCAAAGCCTTTCCCCCATTGTCGTGTGGATCTCTACAATGTAGATGGCAAGATTTATTTCGGCGAGATTACATTCTACCACGGCGGTGGTTGTAACAAAATCGAACCCGAAGAATGGGATCTTAAAATGGGTAGTTGGATAGATATCAACAGCCCCAAAATTGTACTTAAATCCAAATAATTACGAATGGTGCGGATTACCGATGAAAAAAAACCTTATTTCTGTAATAATGGCTGTCTATAACTGCGCGTCCACGCTCCCTGAAGCCATTGATTCAATAATTAATCAAACTTACACAGACTGGGAATTCATAATCTGCGACGATTGCTCCACTGACAATACACTGGATATCGTAAAGGAATATGATAGAAAATATCCCGGTAAATTCCGCATAATTCAGAATGAAGTAAACTCTAAACTCTCGTATTCTCTTAATCACTGTCTTAAATATGCCCAAGGCGAATTTATTGCCAGAATGGACGGAGATGATATTTCTCTCCCCGACAGATTTGAAAAGCAGATAGAGTATCTGAGAGAGCATCCTGACGTGGACCTGGTAAGCACCCTGGTACAGCGTTTTGACAAAGATAAAATGGCTGATGTTATTCCGAAGCCTGAATTCCCCGACAGATACACCCAGCGACATCAGGTTGCTTTCAACCACGCTACTATTATGACATATAAATATGTATATGATAAATGCGATGGCTATACTGTATCGAAACGTACAGTCCGCGCTCAGGACTATGATCTTTGGTTCAGATTCTTTTACCACAATTTCAAGGGTGTAAATATGCAGGAGCCTTTGTATCTTATGAGAGAAGATATGAATGCAATCAAACGTAGAACCTTTATGGTGCGTTTTTATGCACACCAAACCACTATCAGTGGCCTCAGACTGCTCAACTATCCCCTCAGATGGTACATAAAACCAACTATCGAGTTTGTTGTAAAAGCTCTTACCCCCGGTTTTATTGTCTACAAATACAGACAGTATCAAGCTAAAAAAACAAAATCAAATTAAGGAGTACTCACTATGTCCATACTGTATGAATCATTAAGAAAAGTAGGTCTTGTCCTGCAGAAATGCGATGCAGGCAATTGGTTC
>CALEIO010000028.1 GCA_937875885.1 uncultured Clostridia bacterium
GTAGACGGTGGGGTCCAGGACCAGAGTGCCATTCTCTCTTGTGTACTTGCCATCAACAAAACCGACATCGTAAAAGAGAAAAGCAATATTATGAAGACAATCCTCGACTACACCTCTCTCTACGATTTTGAGGCTGTAGTGCCCGTAAGTGCAAAAAAGGGCGAGGGTGTAAACGAGCTTACAGAAGAGCTCAAAAAGCTCTGCAACGAGGGTGGTCACTTCTTTGAGGCAGACACTCTCACAGACCAGCCCGAGCGTCAGCTTGCATCTGAAATGCTCAGAGAAAAGCTCCTGCTCTCTCTCGACAAGGAAATTCCCCACGGCACCGCTGTTGTAATAGAGAAAATGCGCCAGCGTGAGGACGGAATTCTTGACATTGATGCTACAATCTACTGCGAGCGTGATTCCCACAAGGGTATCATCATCGGCAAAGGTGGCTCTATGCTCAAGAAAGTAAGCTCCAAAGCACGTGCCGATATGGAAAGCTTCTTTGACTGCAAGGTTAACCTGCAGACCTGGGTTAAGGTTAAAGAGGACTGGAGAAACCGCGACGGACTCCTGCGTAACTTTGGCTTTGACAACTCCGATTTCCAGTAATTCCCACACTTTTACAGATTAACATCTGTTAATTTTTGACATCTACAAATTCCCCTCTATATCTCCCCACCCACTCAGCTATACTTTAACTGCGGGGTGATATAGCTATGAACGAAAAAGAAGCCTGGAATGTGTTTATGCTGACTGGAAGTGTGCAGGACTATCTGCACTACAAATCTCTGCAGGAACACTCAAATAAAAACAAACCTACCACTACACAGACCAATGAAATTTCAAACCACAGGACTGATAATCCGACAACAGAATATCGGTGAGCAGGATAAGCTGGTGACAGTCCTGACAAAAGATATGGGAGTGCTGCGCGCTTTTGTGAGAGGTGCAAAAAACATAAAAAATCCCAAAAGCGCCGCCACAGACCTGCTGTGCTACTCAAACCTTTCGGTTTTTGAGGGTAAGGAGAAGTACATAATCGACGAAGCATCCTTGTGCGAGCTTTTCTTTGGTCTGCGCAAGGATATGGAAAAGCTCTCTCTTGCACAGTATTTCTGCGAACTTGCTCTGCACATCTGCCCCACACAGCAGAGCGCCGAAGCACAGCTTTCCCTCATTCTCAACGCTCTGCATCTGCTCTCAAACACAGACAAACCCGCAGAGCTTGTAAAGGCCTGTGTGGAACTGCGACTTGCCTGCCTTGCGGGCTACATGCCCGACCTTGTTATGTGCAGAGGCTGCGGAGTTTACGAAGCACCGCAGATGTATTTTTCTCTTGCAGACGGGTCGCTTAAATGTTCAGAGTGCTTTGCAAAGTCCCCTGCCCCCTTGTGTGTGGCTATTGACACAGGCGTTGCACACGCTCTGCGCCACATCTGCTTTTGCGAAGATAAAAAGGTATTTGCCTTTACCCTTTCCGAAAAAGGGCTGGAACAGTTGAGCTATATTACAGAAACCTATGTCAGCAGAGTGCTGGAAAAAGATTTTCAGACCCTGCATTTTTATAAAACCATTAAATCGTAAAAAAGAAATCCCAAGGATTTTCAAAAGGATAAGGATATGAACAAACACCACAAAGCTCTGGAGCTTGACAAAATTCTTGCTATGCTTTCCAAGGAAGCCACTTGCGAGGATGCCCGTATTATGGCTCTGGAGACCGAGCCTTTGAGCGGTAAATTTGAAATTGAAGAATCCCTGCGACAGACCTCGGACGCCTATATGCTTTCGGGCAGATTCGGCGCACCCTCTTTCTCGGGGCTTAAAAATATGACAGGCGCATTCCGTCGTGCCCAGGCAGGCGGTGTGCTGAGCGCAAAGGAGCTTTTGAGCATTGCCCAGGCTCTGCGCATTACAAGAGGTGTCCGCAGTTGGCGCTCCAAGTGCAGCGCTATGGAAACCTCACTGGACCTGCTTTTTGAGCGACTTGCAGACAATAAATATCTGGAGGATAAAATCTTCGGTGAAAGTGGTAACAACATTGTTATTGAAGAGTTCCTTACTGGACCTGAGGTATCAGTTCTTTCATTCACTGATGGTAATGTCGTTGTTCCTATGATTTCTTCAATGGACCACAAGAGAGCACTTGATAATGATGAAGGTCTTAATACAGGTGGTATGGGAACAATTGCTCCTAACCCATATTACACAGTC